>CAYPMZ010000023.1:0-7270 GCA_964412245.1 uncultured Candidatus Saccharibacteria bacterium | reverse complement strand
AACCGGCATGCCGAAAGGCATCGCGAGTTCGAATCTCGCCCTCTCCGCCAAAATAATTTAATGAAAATTCTGGGTATTGAAACATCTTGCGATGAAACAGCTATCTGTATAATTGAAACGGAGGGCGATTTTCCTACTGCTAAAATAAAAATATTGGGCAATCAATTATATTCTCAAGTTTCTCTCCATGCACAGTATGGCGGCGTCTATCCAATGATGGCAAAAAGAGAACATGCAAAAAATCTTACTCCTCTTTTAGAAAAATGTCTGGAGGAAGCTGGTCTTTTAAAAACCGGTACTCAAAATTTATCTACTGAAAAAGTTAAAAAAGGCAAAAAAATACTGATAAGAGAAGAAGGATTGTTTGAAGAATTTATAAAACTGGCAAAACATATTGATAAGCCAAAGATAGACGCCATCGCTGTCACAAACGGCCCGGGGCTTGAACCTGCTCTCTGGGTAGGAGTATGTTTTGCAAAAGCGCTTGGTGAAATTTGGGATATTCCTGTCTATCCGACCAATCATATGGAAGGGCATATCGTAGTCGCTCCGCTTCTACGAAGTGAAAAGTTGAAAGTGAAAAGTGAAAAGTTAGAATACCAAATGCAAGATATTCGATTCCCAGCTATCGCGCTTTTGATAAGCGGAGGACATACACAGCTAGTCTGTATGAAAAATTATTTACAGTATGAAATAGTGGGAAATACCAGAGATGACGCCGTCGGCGAAGCTTTTGATAAAGTGGCAAGGATTTTAGGACTTCCATATCCTGGAGGTCCGGCAATCTCAAAACTAGCTACAAAAGAAAGGAAAGAATTTCCAAATAAAAAAACAAGTTATCCGCTTCCCCGACCAATGATACATTCCAAAGATCTGAATTTTTCTTTTTCGGGAATAAAAACGGCTGTACTTTATACTGTCAGAGAAATCCCGGAATTGACGGATGGGATAAAACAAGAAATCGCCAGAGAATTTGAAGATGCGGTTACAGAAGTATTGATTAAAAAAACCAAAAAAGCTTTGGAGGAATACAGCGCAGAGACTGTGATAATCGGTGGAGGGGTAAGCGCAAATAAAAAAATAAGAGATGATTTTTCAAAACTCGCATATGATATGGATATTAAATTTCTGTTGCCAGAAGTCAGCGCGGCTACAGATAATGCCTTTATGATAGCTCTTGCCGGATTTATAAATATTTCATCGGGCAGAAAACCAGAAAGTAAATTCGTGGCAAATGGGAATCTGTCTTTGCAGAATTTCTAGTAAATAATTTGTCCCCACTTCAACAAGATACGAGTTTGGACTGAGAAGTTGTCCACAATTATTTTCTGTTGACTTTTATTTGATTCAGATTAATATACTAAACCGTAGCAAGCGGAAAGACCGAGATCTTAAACACCGGTCACGGCAACTTTCCGTAAGCGAAAATAAGGCCGCCTAGAGCGACCTTGGAGGTAAGTCCCAACTTTGTGGAATGTACTGTGAACCAGCTCTTTCCCAAGTTCCTGCTAGTCAGGTCAGGACAAACCCCCTAAAAGATACGGGGCCCCGATTCGCTAAAGTACTTCGGTACAAAGGCGATCGGGGCCCATTTTTTTGTTTAAAAGATGTATTTTTGCTATGATAAATAACAGGCGACCACGTAAAGAATTTTATAAGAACAAATTAAAATTAAAACTTATAGTATTTCAGACAAGATAAATATTATGTTAAAAGAAAAAGAAAGTGAAAATTCACACGTGGCAAGCAAATTCTTAAAACCCTACAATCCCCAAGAAACCGAGTTAAAAATCTACAAGTTGTGGGAGGAATCCGGTTATTTCAATCCTGATAATTTACCAAAGGATCACAAAGATCCCTATACAATAATAATGCCTCCGCCAAATGTCACTGGCGTGCTTCATATGGGTCATGCCCTTATGATTACTCTGCAGGATGTAATGATCCGTTATAAAAGAATGAGAGGATTTAAAACTCTCTGGCTTCCGGGTACAGACCACGCAGCCCTTGCTACACAATCAAAAGTTGAAAAAGATATAAAAAAGAAAGAGGATAAATCCAGATATGATTTGGGCAGAGAAGAATTATTAAAAAGAATAGAAGCTTATGCAAAGCAAAGCCACGATACGATAATCTCTCAAATAAAAAAGTTTGGCGCCTCATGTGATTGGTCTCGCGAAGCATATACTTTGGATGAAAAAAGAAATCTCGCTGTAAAAACCGCTTTTAAAAAAATGTATGATGATGGACTCATTTACAGAGGCTATAGAATCGTCAATTGGGACCCAAAAGGACAAACCACGATTTCTGATGATGAAATTGATTATGAGGAGAGGAGTGCTATGATGTACACTTTCAAGTATTCAAAAGACTTCCCTATTTCAATATCCACCACAAGACCTGAAACAAAACTTGGAGACACGGCTGTCGCTGTGCATCCGGACGACAAAAGGTATCAAAAATATATCGGCAAAGAATATGATGCTGTTTTTTGCTCCGTTCCGATTCATATAAAAATAATTGCTGATAAATCCGTGGAAAAAGATTTTGGCACGGGAGCTCTAGGCGTCACACCGGCCCATAGCATGATTGATTGGGAAATGGCAGAAAAAAATAAACTGCCAATAGTCACCGTCATTGATGAAAGAGCAAAAATAATAATCGGAGATGAAAGCATAAAAGGCAAAAAAACCACCGAAGCAAGAGAGGTGGTGGTTGAATGGCTAAAGAAAGAAGGACTTTTGGAAAAAGAAGAAATTATCAAACAAAATATTTCCATATCTGATAGAACTGGAGCTATTGTTGAACCTTTGCCGAAACTTCAGTGGTTCGTTGCTGTAAATACTCCTTTTAAAATAGAAAATTCCAAAATAAATGGAATAAAAAATGGGAACAAAGTCACATTGAGAGAAATGATGAAAAATGTCGTGGAAAAAGGGCAGATAAAAATTGTTCCCGATTATTTTTCCAAAACTTATTTTCACTGGGTAAATAATTTACACGACTGGTGCATATCAAGGCAGATTTGGTACGGCCACCGCATTCCTGTCTGGTACAGACCGACCGAACTTGGATCAACTCCAGAAATCTATTGTGGAATTGAAGCCCCTGCGGGAAGTGAATGGGTGCAAGACGAGGATACTCTTGATACATGGTTCTCTTCAGCTTTGTGGACCTTTTCTACGCTCGGATGGCCGCAAAATACGAAAGATTTGGCCACATATCACCCTACTGATGTTTTGGAGACCGGCTATGACATATTGCCGATTTGGGTTGCAAAAATGATACTTATGACTGGATATGCTCTCGGTACTATCCCCTTTCACACGGTTTATCTTCACGGCCTAGTTCGCGATGGAAAAGGCAGGAAAATGTCAAAATCTCTTGATAATAATATTGATCCCATAGAAGTTGCAAAAAAGTTTGGCGCAGACGCAGGAAGAATGGCGCTCGTTATTGGCAATACTCCGGGCACAGATAGCAGATGGTCCGATGATAAAGTAAAAGGATATAAGAATTTTGCAAATAAAATTTGGAATATAACAAGGTTTATATTGGAATCTACAAAAGATAAGAAGTATTCGGAGAAATTTAATAAGTTTGCAGAGGCAGATTTTAAACTCATTGAAGAAAGAAATAGTCTCGTTGAAGATATTACAAAAGATATGGAAGAATTCAGATTTTACATGGCTGGAGAAAAAATCTACCATTATGTATGGCATACTTTTGCCGATATAATACTTGAGGACAGCAAGAAGATATTTTCTGATGATTCAAAAGCTGATACAGAATCCAGAAAACAATTTTTGCTTGATTCATTAAGAATTATTTTAAAAATTCTCCATCCATTCATGCCATTTTTGACTGAAGAAATCTGGCAATCTTTAAAATTCTCAAAAGATTCGTTGATGGTGGAAAAATGGCCATTATAAAATAATATGCAATATTTTGATTCACATACGATAATCTCAATAATTTATGCGCTTATGGGCGGAGTCTTGCCAACCATGATATGGCTATATTTCTGGACTAGAGAGGATACGCAAAATCCCGAGCCAAAAAGCATGATTGCGCTTGCATTTCTAGGCGGAATCATTGCCGTCTTTCTTTCACTTTTAATAGAAAAGTTTGTTTTCGGCCTGGATCTACAAAATATATTCGCTTATGATTTTTTAAAGCCGATATTTGGATTCCTTAAAGATGTTTCTATCAAAGAAAATGTGGTTATTAACAAAGTCGCATTGGTTATTGTCTTTGCGCCTATCATTGAGGAGTTATCCAAATTTATTTTCGCTTATAGCTTGGTATTAAGATCGAAGGCGGATGATGAACCAATAGATCCTATAATATATATGATTGTCACTGCTTTGGGTTTTACCGCCATAGAAAATATGTTGTTTTTAATAGATCCGATAATTAAAAATGACCTTATTTTTGGCATACAAACAGGAAATATGCGTTTTATAGGCGCTACATTGCTTCATACAATATCATCAGCCACAATAGGTATTTTTATGGGTTTTGATTTCTTTGACAAAAAGCTTCATAAATTCATTGCTACGATTTTTGGACTTGTATTTGCTATTGTCATACATGGAACATTCAACTATTTTATGATAGGCGGTATTCAAAGCACTTTTGTGGCATTGGAATTAATCTGGGTTGCTGTTATAATAGTATTATTAGCTTTTGAAAAAATAAAAAAAGTGAAGCTGGAAAAAATACGCTGAACATAGGAATTAAATAACAAATTTATTAAAATAATTTGAAAAAAATGGCAAAGAAAAAATCTTTTTTTGAAAAACTCACTGGCATTGCAAGGGTGGATGATGAAAGACTTTCCGAAGGTATGGGTAGAGATGTGCAAGATTTAGATTCTGAAACAGAAGGTGAATTGGCAATAGATATGTATCAAACTCCTACAGAAATCGTGGTAAAAACGATGGTTTCCGGAGTAAAGCCGGAAGACATAGATATTTCCATAACAAGAGACATGATCACCATCAAGGGCAAGAGGGAGGAATCTCATGATTTTTCTGATGATGATTTCTTTCACAGAGAACTTTATTGGGGATCTTTTTCACGAACTGTTGTTCTTCCACAAGAAATTGAAGTTGAAGAAGTTGAAGCGACAAATAAAAACGGAATGCTTACCATACGCCTTCCAAAACTTGATAAAAACAAGCAGGCAAAAGTTAAGATAAGAAGTTTGTAAGATAAAATCACTATGAATCCAGAGGAAAAAGAACTTTTGCAGAAAGTGCACGATCTATCAGAAGAAAATAGCCGCATTCTTCACGGAATAAGAAGATCACATAGATGGGCGACTATTTTTAGAATATTTTATTGGATAATTATCATAGGAGTTTCAGTCGGAGCATTTTATTATATTCAACCTTATATTGATTCTGTAATGAAAGCTTATAAAGGAATACAAACCGGGATAAATAATGTAAATTCCCTAGTTAAATAAATTCTGGAAATTTCTTTCTAAATAGTGTAATATAAAAACACAGAAGTGTTATTAGTGTTTACTTAGTAATTTTGTATGCCAAGGTAGGTGTTTTGGTAGATGACATCATATCGTAATAGTTCAATATGCCAAGGTAGCTCAGTTGGTAGAGCATGTCCCTGAAGAGGATGTGGTCGGCGGTTCGAGTCCGCCCCTTGGCACCATATAATAGCAAGTGACCATTTATTTTTGTGCTCTTGGCCGGAATCGAACCGACATCTATTCCTTAGGACGGAACTGTTCTATCCATTGAACTACAAGAGCAATGATAAAAACAATATAGCATGGAAGATATCAAATTAAAAACAAAAAGCCGCGCCTTCGGGCGCGGCTTTTTGTTTTTAATTTATTTAATATTTAAAAGTTCTATTAGTTTATCTTCATCAAATCCCATTACCATTTCATTATCTACAAAGATTACGGGTACGCCCATCTGCCCGCTTCTGTCCACCATTTCTTTTCTTTTCTGAAGATCGGATTGCACATCAAAATTCTCATAATCTATTTTATTAGCTTTGAAAAACGCTTTTGCCTCAATGCAATAATGACATGTCGGTGTTGAATATATAACTACTTTTTTCTTCATAAAAATGATTGTTTTAAATTTATAATATTCAATATTATACCAATAATAGTATTGAAAGCCAATTTCTCTTGTGCGAGTGGCGAGAATCGAACTCGCGCCCGATGCTTGCTTCGGTACAAAGTGCGGGATATGAGAATCGAACTCATGTCTCAACCTTGGGAAGGTCGTGTTCTACCACTAAACCAATCCCGCACTTTGTATCGAACTTGGGAACTGAAATAGCACGGGGTGCTATTTCAGAAGTTCTACCACTAAACTACGCTCGCATTTTGGGAGTATTCCTTGCCCCGTCAAATTGTACTTCTATTTGACTTGGGGTGCCACTAAATTACACCCGCATTTATTTAAACCAGTTGATGAATCTGGACCAAACACTGGCGGTTGATTGGCTGTTATCAGTTGAACTGCTGCTTGAACTATCTACAACCACAACTACAGTCTCGCCTGGTTTTGCCACGCTAAATTTACTTCTTATTTCTTCTTCTATCCCATTTTCTGTCTTAAGTCTGGCAATTTCAGAATCTAGCATAGATTGCCTGCTCTTCAAACTGTCATATTCATTTTTTACTTCATTATAATTTGCCGAGCTCAACCTCTCTTTCTTATATATCTCATAAGTTGAGCGGCCAAGGAGTATGACAATGACAAACAATACAAATATTGTAATTCTTGAATAGATAACTTTCTTAATTTGTTTCCTTTGTTGAAAATCAAACATGATTAGGATATAGTATACAGTATTCAGTATTTAGAATAAATATAAAATAAAATGCTTTTTAATAAAAAAACAAACAACGCAATAAAAGTCATTTGGACTATCGTGGCAGTACTTATCATCATTAGTATGATAGTACTTTATACTCCCTTTTGGAGGTGAGAACTAGTATTTAGTATTTAGTGTATACTATCTTCTATATCCTAAATACTATTATTTACTCATTCTTCATCATTTTCAAAAAGACATCATGCTCTATATTTACTTTTCCGTGTTCTTTCATTCTTTTCTTGCCTTCCTTCTGTTTTTCGCGAAGCTTCATTTTTCTGGTAATATCTCCGCCATATAAATATCCGGTAACATCTTTTTTCATTCCGGAGACTGATCTCGAAGAAATAATTCTTCCCGCTGCTTTTGCTTGGATTTTAAAACTGAACATTTCTCTCGGTATTACATT
>CAYPMZ010000022.1:0-7505 GCA_964412245.1 uncultured Candidatus Saccharibacteria bacterium | reverse complement strand
TGCCAACAGAGAATTATGCAATAAAAACAGGAATCCATCCGACAATCGTCACTAAAAAAAACACTGATACATTTAGACGACAACTCAAAGCTCTCGGCTTTTCTTTTGATTGGTCTCGAGAAATAAATACTACTGATCCTGAATATTATAAATGGACTCAGTGGATCTTTTTGAAATTCTTTGAAAAAGGTCTCGCTTACAAGAAGAAGATGCTTATAAACTGGTGCCCGAAAGATAAAATAGGTCTTGCCAATGAAGAGGTAGTGAATGGTTGCTGTGAGAGATGCGGTACTCCTGTGGAAAAAAGGGAAAAAGAGCAATGGATGCTCGCTATCACCAAATATGCGGATAGATTGGATAAAGATTTGGACGATGTAAATTTTTTAGAAAAAATAAAAATTCAGCAGAGGAATTGGATAGGAAAGAGCGAGGGAGCGACAATAAAGTTTAAAGTTAAAAATGAAAAGTCAAAAGAGATTGAAGTTTTTACGACAAGACCAGACACTTTATTTGGTGTTACGTATCTAGTTTTAGCTCCGGAGAGTAATTATCTTTCTGAATTAAAGCCACAGATAAAAAACTGGCAGGAAGTTGAGAAATATATTAAGGATGTAAAAAACCGTCCGGAGATTGAAAGAACCGCAGAAGGGAAGGAAAAAACTGGTATTGAGCTAAAAGGAGTAAAAGTTATAAATACTGTAAATAATGAAGAAGTCCCTGTTTGGATTGCCGATTATGTTTTAGCTCATTATGGAACGGGAGCTGTTATGGCAGTGCCTGCTCATGATGAACGCGATTTTGCTTTTGCAAAAAAATATAAACTATTGACAAAGGAAGTTATTTCAGGCGGTGACATTTCTAAAGAAGCATATGTAGAGAAAGGGATATTAGTAAATTCTGCTCATTTTAACGGAATGGACAATACTGATGTTAAAAGAAAAATCACAGAATTCGCAGGAGGAAAAATCACAACGACTTATAAGCTTCGTGATTGGGTTTTTTCAAGACAGAGATATTGGGGTGAGCCGATTCCAATGATTTATTGTAAAGATTGTGGATGGCAGCCAGTCCCTGAAAAAGATTTGCCAGTCAAACTACCTGATGTAAAAAAATATGAGCCAACAGAAACAGGAGAATCACCTTTGGCTTCAATTTCAAAATGGGTTAATACAACATGTCCAAAGTGCGGAGGGAAAGCTACTCGTGAGACAGATACGATGCCAAACTGGGCGGGTTCTTCCTGGTATTATCTTAGGTATACTGACCCAAAGAATACAAAAGCTTTTGCCAGCCCGGAAAGATTGAAATATTGGACTCCTGTAGACTGGTATAACGGCGGAATGGAACATACGACGCTTCACCTTCTTTATTCTAGATTTTGGCATAAATTTTTATATGATTTAAAACTGGTTCCTACAAGCGAGCCATATATAAAAAGAACCTCTCATGGGCTTATTTTAGGAGAAGGAGGGGAGAAAATGTCCAAATCTAGAGGTAATGTCGTAAATCCTGATGAAATAGTGAATAATCTTGGCGCTGATTCTCTAAGAGTCTATGAAATGTTCATGGGGCCGTTTGATCAGCCAATAGCTTGGAGTTCAGACAACATAGTCGGTTCAAAGAGATTTCTTGAAAGAATCTGGAAACTCCAAGAAAAAGTTGCTGATAAGGTCGCTGATAATGAAGAAGTTATTTTACTTCTGAATCAAACAATAAAAAAAGTTTCCGAGGATATTGAACATATCGGATTTAACACCGCCATATCGGGAATGATGATTCTTTCAAATAGTCTGGAAAATCAGGAAAAAATAAGCAGGGAAGCATATTTAACTTTAATAAAACTTCTTTCTCCTTTTGCTCCGCATATTTGCGAAGAAATCTGGCAGAAATTTGGAGGTAAAAAAACGATAGTTGATGAAACATGGCCAAAATATGATCCTGATAAACTTCAGTCTTCAAAAGTGAAAATTGTCGTGCAGATAAATGGAAAAGTGAGAGCGACTATTGACGCTTCAGCAGATTCACCGGAAGAGACCGTAGAAAAACTAGCTTTGAAAAACCCAGACATTGTCAAGTGGGTTGGCAATAACAAAATACTTAAGAAGATATTCGTAAAAAACAAAATAATCAATTTTGTCGTCCAAAGTCAATAGAGTGTTGACTTTATTTGTAATAGGTGCTAATATGATTGACATAACGTTTTTAAGTGTGTAATTTATAAGTTGCAAACGATAATATGAAAACATCATTAAGTTTCAAACCAAAGCAGTCTGTCAAAGAATTACTATTGGCTTTGGCTCCAAGATCAAGAGATGTAATAACCAAAAGATACGGCTTGGGCAAAAATCCAAACCGCATGACTTTAGATGCTATCGGAAAAGCTTATAATATTACTAGAGAAAGAGTTAGACAGATAGAAAACCACGCAATCTCCTCTATTAGAAAATCCAAAAACTATTCCGAAGAAAAATCGGCATTTGATGAAATAGAAAAACTCATTCACGGCATGGGCGGCATTATTGCTGAAAAAGATTTGCTTGATCATATATCAAAAGATAAAAGCACGCAGAGCCAGCTGAACTTTTTACTTGTTGTCGGCCAGCAATTCAAGATAATCAAAGAAGACGAAGATTATAAGCGCAGATGGTTTATAGACGGATCTCTTGCAAAAAATATTCAGGATTCTCTGAAGAAATTATACGAAAATCTGGGTGATGACGAGCTTATATCCGAACAGGAGATGATAAAATCATTCTTGAAGTACGTTGAAAATATTTCCGAAGAACACAGGACGGAAGAGATAGCAAAGAGATGGCTGGCGATTTCAAAGAAAGTTTCCAAGAATCCTTTGGGAGAGTGGGGCAAGACCAAATCCTCAAACGTCAGCGTAAAAGGCATGAGAGACTACGCATATCTTATTATGCGGAAACACGGCTCGCCGATACACTTCAAAGAAGTTGCAAAAGCTATCACCAAAGTTTTTAATAAAAAATCGCATGTCGCTACTACCCACAATGAGCTTATAAAAGATCCTCGTTTTGTGCTTGTAGGAAGGGGACTTTACGCTCTTTCAGAATGGGGTTATATGAGCGGAGTTGTCAGAGATGTAATTAAGAAAATCATAGAGAAATACGGCCCTTTGACAAAGAAAGAAGTCATAGACAAGGTTATGAAGGAGAGATATGTCAAAGAAAATACCATCGTTATCAATCTATTAGACAAGAAATATTTTAGAAAGAACAAGGACGGCAAGTACGAGATAGCAAGTAAGTAAAAAGTTCTAAAGTTTATAAAGTAAAAAGTAAAAGGCCGCGCCTAAAGCGCGGCCTTTTCCATTTCTATTTATTTTGTTATAATTTCATCATAAATACATGCTTCAGATATTTCTAAACTCAATAAATACAGGGCTTTTTCCGGTTCTTTTTAAAGCTCTAATAATCCTTCTGCCGATAGCAATACCTTTAATGCTCCTTTCTGTTTTTTGGATTTTACGGCTAAGGTTGATTCAGACATCCTGGGTGGAAAAAAACGGTCCACCATGCCTGCTTGAAATAAAGCTGCCAAAAGAGATAACAAAATCTCCGGCGGGAATGGAAATATTTTTTTCATATCTTACTCCCGGAGGGGCGGGAGGATATGCCGAAGCGTTTCTTGATGGCAGAACAAGACCTTGGTTTTCCTGCGAGATTGTATCAATCAACGGAGAAGTAAAATTTTTTGTTTGGTGCAGTATCAGGGCAAAATTCAAGGACATAGTTGAATCCCAGCTTTATGCGCAATATCCGAATATTGAAGTTCATGAGATTGATCTTAAAGACGATTATACCAATGCAATAAATTTTGATCTGGAAAAATATAGGATATTCGGCCTCCAATATAAATATACAAAACCAGACGCTTATCCGATAAAAACTTATATTGACTATGGATTAGACAGAGAACAGGAAGAAGAAAATAAAATTGATCCTCTGACTTCGGTCATAGAATTTTTGGGATCTATGAAAAAAGGTGAAAATCTCTGGCTCCAAATAATGGTAAGAAGGCACGAAAAAGAAGGATGGAAGCACGGAGTTTGGAAAAGACACAGCAGAGATATGAAGAAAGAAGTTGAGAAAGAGGTAGAAGGCATCAGGAAGAAAACGGTGGTAGCATCTGGAGATGAACAAATTTTAAAATTCCCGAGTCCGACAAAAGGCCAGAACGAAGTGATAGCTGCTCTGGAAAGAGTTTCAGCCAAGCCCCAGTTAGATTGCATGATAAGAGGGCTTTACATAGCAGAGAAAAATTCCTTTAATATTGCAAATATAGGAGGTCTTATTGGAAGTTTAAGGCAGTATAATTCAAGCAATTTGAATGGTTTTAAACCTGGGATAATAACAGATGTAAGCGATACTGCCAAGGATTTCGGAAGACTCTTTCCTTTTATCAGGAAAAGCAATGAGAAAGAAATCATTGATATCAAATCAGCTTTATTTCATGCCTATAAGCTAAGATCCTTTTTTGAGTGGCCGTATAGAAAATATAAAGGCAAGCCGTTTGTCATAAGCACGGAAGAGCTCGCAACGCTATTTCATTTTCCAAGCATGACAGTTTCCCAGACGCCGACCTTAAAGAGAATCCCTTCAAAGAAATCGGAAGCGCCGGCAAATCTGCCAGTATAATATGTTTAATAAATATATAAACAAGTATTTATTAAATAAAAAACTTTATAACAAGCATATATTTTTGTTTTTAACCCTTGTTATCGTATTATTTTATTCCGTTTTACTGTCTCCGCCGAAATATTATCCGATTGGTTCGGTTTACAATTTAAAACACGGAGAGACTCTGCCTTTTGTGTCAAAAGATCTGGCGAATGACAGGATTATAAGATCTGAATTTTGGTTTAAAACTTTCGTCTATTTTTTTACTTTAGGCAAGGCAAAGATTTTAGAAGGAGACTACAATTTAAATAAAAGAGAAAATACCATTATTACGGCTTGGAGGATAACTCACGGGTATTTCAATCTAATTTCTCTGAAAGTGACGATACCGGAGGGATTAAATTCCTTTGAAATTTCGGATATTCTAAGCAAGAATCTGCCGGCTTTTAATGAGGGAACTTTCTTGAATATGGTAAAAAAAGACAATCTGGAAGGATATTTGTTTCCAGATACTTATTTCATAATGCCAAATGCAAAAGAAGAAGAAATTGTGAAAATCATGAATAATAATTTTAATTTGAAGATTGAGGGCATCCTGCCGGACATTGCGGCTTTTGGCAAATCTGAATCAGATGTGATTAAGATAGCATCAATCTTGGAAGAGGAAGGGAGAGTTTTTGAATCGCGGCAGATTATTGCCGGAATTCTATGGAAAAGACTAGCCCTTCATATGCCTCTCCAAGTAGATTCTTCTTTTAAATACATAAATGGAAAAACGACAAATTCCTTGAGTTTGGATGACCTTAAAATAGATTCGCCTTATAATTCATATACCCATACCGGTCTGCCTCCGACACCAATTTCAAATCCCGGCTTGGACGCCATAAAAGCGGCTATAAGCCCGATCAAAACACCCTATCTGTATTTTCTGTCAGATAATCAGGGCAATATGCATTATGCTCAAACTCTTGCGGAGCATGTGGCAAATAAGCTTAAATACCTGAAATAGATTAAAAAGGGAGCGTAAAAGTTATCCCAGAATCTTTCTTACTATCCCATTTGGAGACATCAATTTTGATTTCCTTGATTCCTTGAGTATCAAAATATTTCAAACATTGATTTTTCAGAGCGTATTCATAGACTTCTTTCGTGATTTTCACATCTTCAATGCAATAGTCTATTACTCTCTGTTTCTCGCCTTCTTTCCACCAGCGGGGAGCATCTATGCCTTTACCGGATTTATTTTTTCCTAGAGTCGCTTCGGCAATAGTATCAAGTTTGATTCTTCTACCTAAAATATTTTTAACTTCTTTCATCAAATCCAAGCTCTTTATTTTTTTCAGATCTCCGGAATAATATTTATTGAGAAGTGGAATATCAAAATGTTCGCTGTTAAAGCCGATTATCAAATCAGCTTTTTCAAGTATGGGCCAAAGATCTTTCAAAGTTTCCTTCGTATAGCTTGAATATTTATCCGTCTCATAATCATAAATGCAGGCTACGGACATATCCAAATCTGCCGGATTATTTGACCCGACATCATGGAAAAAATTGCTAGTTTCAAGATCAAAAACTATTTTTTTCATTTTATCACGCTCTGAATCTTATCCTCGGTTACCTCTGTTTCTTTGCCGGTGGAAAGCTCTTTGATTTTTAATCTTCTGGTTTTTCTTTCTTCTTCTCCTATGCAGATTATGAAAGGAATTCCGTTTTTATCGGCATATTTTATCTGATCACCTACTTTCTTGCCGGAATAGTCTACCGCGGTGCTTATGCCATTATCCCTCGTTTTTTGGGCTAAATCTTGGGCATAGCCGGTCAAACTCTCATCCATAACGCAAATATATAGCTTAGAGGCGGGAGCTATTTTTGGCAGTAAATTGTAGGTTTCAAGCATATCCTTTATAACAACATCTCCCATGCCAAAACCGACAGCAGGGACGACTTCCTTGCCGAATATTGAAAGAAGATCGTCATATCTGCCTCCGCCAAAGACCGCTCTGTTATTTTCTGGGCTCTTGTCAAAGATTTCAAATACTATGCCTGTGTAATAATCAAAGCCTCTCATCAAATCCTGCGCAAAAACGACATTTGTAATGCCGAGATCTTCAAGCTCTTCCATCAAATCTTTGATTTCCACTATTCCTTCGCTTGCTTGCCCGCCCGCTTTTAACTGCGAAAAGAATTCTTCAAAATTTTTGCTATTCAAAAGCTCCAGGAACTCATTTGTCCCCTTGGGAATGAATTCTTTAATACCTTTTTCAAACTCCGCTTTTGATATTTTAGATCTTTTGTCAACCAGTCTTGTGACTTTTTTAGACGCTTCCGGAGATAGCTTGAAAAGATCGTTCAAAATATAATTTATAATTTTTCTGCTGTTTATCCTTATCTCAAAGTCGGATTCTTTAAAACCGAAATTTTCCATTATTTTTGAAGCGATGGAAATAATCTCCACTTCAGCATCCAAGTTTTTGACTCCGAAAATATCCGCATTGAGCTGCCAATGTTCGCGCACCCTGCCTCTTTGGGGTTTTTCATATCTGAAAAGATTGGGAATTGAATACCAGCGGAGGGGGAATAAGAAGCTTTTTAATTTTCCCGCTATCATCCTTGCGACTGTCGGAGTCATTTCCGGTCTTAGGGAAACATCTCTTTCACCCTTGTCTTTAAAAGTATAAGTTTGCTCATTGACTATCTCTTCTCCAGATTTTGCTCGGTAAAGTTCAGCCGGTTCAAGCACAGATGCCCCGTATTCAGAATAGCCGAAACTTTCAACGGTTTTTCTCATTATACCTAATATATAGTTTTGCACAGCCATATCGGTAGGATAAAAATCCCGCACTCCTTTGTACGGTTCGGTAC
>CAYPMZ010000021.1:2400-7516 GCA_964412245.1 uncultured Candidatus Saccharibacteria bacterium | reverse complement strand
CGGGTGCTTCTTATGGCAAATGGATTTTTATTCAGCACAACAACGGACTTTCAACCATCTACGCCCATTTATCGCTTATTAAAGTAAGGCCGGGGGATCAGGTTTTTACCGGAGATTCCATAGGATATACGGGTTTGACCGGCTTCACTACCGGTCCGCATCTTCACTTTGGGCTATATGTGACTCAAGGTGTGAAAATAATAAGCAGGAAAAGCACGGTCTGCGGAGGCACATATACGATACCCGTGGCAGATCTTCGAGCTTATCTTGATCCTCTACAATACCTTTAAGTAATATACGAATTATACGAATAATTTAAGTGAGTGGACGCAAGATATCACATGATGTTATAATTGTTAGGATTATAAGTTTAATTCACCCGAGAAAATTTTGACTGATGGAAAATCAAAGATTTTCCGTAAATTAAGCGATTTGCTTAATGCGTCAGCCAAAACTTTAACGGGTAAAAATCAATATGCAAAATAATAAAGGTTTTATAAGAATAATTTTATTAATAATAGTCATACTTATCGTGCTCGGATTTTTCGGTTTCAATATCGTTAATATTTTGAATTATCCGGCTGTGCAATCAAATCTTAGCTGGGCTTGGAATATCTTAGTTAAAATCTGGAACTTCGTATCATATCCATTCTTTTATATTTGGAATAAGTTTGTAGTTTAATTATTTAAATGATTGTCAAAAAGAAGGCAGGGTATTACGTAATCTCTAAAAAGGCCAAAAAGAATTTAGGCGGGCCATACAAGACTCGGGAAGAAGCTCTTAAACGTTTGCGTCAGGTGGAGTTTTTTAAACACAGCGCCATAAGGCGTTAAAGGATATTCTTGCGACATTGAATATTAATGTTGCAAAATATCCGCTATCTTGATGGTAGATTAGCTCTAGAGCTAATCTACCATCAAGATATATTGTGCGACATATCTATACAAGGCAAACCTCTATTCCCCACAAAACAAAGGGACGATTCGCGAAGCGAATCGTCCCTTTGTTTATTCCATTAACTTAACTTTACTTTAGAGCGACTTGATTCTTATTATCTTTATTGAGCGCCCCTTTCCAACAAGGTGATGAAGATATCCAAGGTTTAACCCCTTCTTTGTTATAAAGGTACTGGGCGTAAGCCATGTTCCCTTCCAAAGTTTTCAGGTTGAAACCAAGTTCTTTGGCTTTGTCTGCATGATAATATTTATTTATCTGCATGAGCCCCATATCACCTTTGTTTATTTTTCCTTTAAGAACAGCGCCGTTTGCGTCAAATTGTCTAAACTGTGATTCACAGCGGGCAATTTCAACGAGTATCGGATCGTTCCTAAAAAATGCTCTTGCTTCTTGTTCTATTTCTCTGCTTGTCGGAAGTGTGGTAGTTGCCCCGCCTTCAATCCTTGTTAAAGGAGCTACAGCTGTACTTGTAGATATGCTATCTGCAATAGCTGTTGGCGCCCCATAGACTGACGAAAGGACAAAAATTGTTGCCATTAATATTTCTGTCATAATAAAATCAGAGTCGCCTCTGATACATTTATATATTAGCATAGGCAAGTTAAAAAGTCAATAGTTAGACGATAGTTTTGCCTGTTAGTCAAACTAAAAATATGGCTCTATTTAGCCATATTTTTTTGAATTTACCCAGATTTTCTACCACCTATTTTTTAGCTTTTTTAGAGTAAAGCCAAGGTATGTCATAATTTTTAAACTCCGGAAGCAACTTCTTGTCATAAAGCAATCTTGAGATGGCTTCCGCGGCTGTTTTTGTGCAATTTAAGGCCTTATGGGGCTTACTCTCTTTGGGTAATCCAACATATTCCATTATCCTATCGGAGTTTAGATCTGTTCTATTGTTTATCACTGGCGGCACTATCTCACTCTTTATCATATGCATAAAGCACAAGCTATGAAGGTCAATTGTTCTGTAAGCAAAAGGCCAATCAATATGATTTCTTATTGCGGCTCTTTGTATAAAATCTCTATCAAAAGAAGGATTTTGACCGGCGCAGGTCCTTTCTTTGCATGTTAGAGACCATGCAATAAAATGTTTAACCAATTCCCCATCAGTTTGTTTCTTCGGGTCTTTTATCTCGTTTTCAGTAAAACCATTTACTTCAAGAGCTTCCTTCATCACATGAGCTCCTTCAAAAATCCTACATTCCTCATAAAATTGATTTTTAGGATTATCAAAATCTAGAGCACCAATAGATAGGATTGAATGCTTTACAATGTCTGTTCCGCTGGCTTCTATATCTACTATAATCATATTTATTAAAAGGACTTGATTTTTTTAGAGAAATCTCTTATACTCATTTATACAGTTAAGTATATCAAATATTATGGCAACCAAAAAAGCAGCCGGATCGTCAAAAAATGGAAGAGATTCAAACCCAAGGTATCTTGGGGTGAAGATCAATGACGGAGAAATGACCAAAGTCGGCCAAGTAATCTTAAGGCAGAAAGGCAGAGACACTCTTGCTGGCAAGAATGTGGGTGTTGGAAGAGACCATACTTTATTTGCTTTGAAAGACGGAATAGTCCAATTCAAAACCAAGACAAAAAATAATTTTGATTCCAGTGTCAGCAGAAAAAATATAGTGAATATAATCTAAACAAAAAATCCGCTCAAAGCGGATTTTTTGTTTAGGCATAAGTCTTATTTTCCAGGTTTAATATTGACTATCAGCTTATATCTAGCCCCATCTATGCTTATATCAATTTTATGCTCCCCTACTTCTTTGAGAGGTTTTTCTAATTCAAAATGCTCGTCGGAGAGCAAAACCCCGGTTTCTTTTTTAAATTCTTCAATGATTTTGTCTTTGCTTATACCGGCAAATAGATGGCCCTTGTCATTCACTTTTCCGCTAATATGGAGCTTGCCATCAGGAAGCTTGCTTAAAGCAAATTCAAACAGTTTTTTAAATTCTTCTTTTAGCATACTATCCTGCTTTTTCTTTTCTTCAACAAATTTTATATAGCTTGATGTCGCAGGCACAGCTACTTCTGCAGGTATAAGAGAGTTCATAGCATATCCATCAGAAACTTCTTTTATGTCGTATTTTCTGCCGATTTTCTTTACATCTTTCAAAAGTATTATTTTCATATTATTTATTTATGAACCTTATAAACTCTCAACTACTGCGATTGCTTTTTTTGTCTGAGGATCATTTCCAGCTTTCAAGTCTGCGTCTGTGATCTTAACTTCATAATCCGGAGTAAGGCCTCCATCAGATATTGATATGCCGTTTGGCGTAAGCCATCTTGCTACTGTGACTTTCAAGGAGGTATCTGGAGTTATCTGAATTAACTCTTGAACCGAACCTTTGCCAAATGTTTTTGTTCCGACAAGTTTGGCTATTCCCTGCTCCTGCAATGCCCCAGCCAATATTTCCGAAGCCGAAGCCGACCCTTCATCCACAAGGATAACCATTTTTAAATTGCTGTTAAAAACATCATAACCCTTGCTTCTGTATATTTGCTCATCAATATTCGGCCCATAATTTTCTCTAACCACTACTTTTCCAAGAGGCAGAAAATAGCTCGCCATATCTACCGCAGCTTCCAAATATCCACCGGGATTTCCTCTAAGATCAAGAATCAGCTTGCTTTTTCCGGATTCTTCAAATTGTCTCAAAGCTGTTCTAAATTTTTCCGGAGAAGTCGCGTAAAAATTATAAAGTTTCAATATGAAGACATCGCCTTTTATTTCCGTTTCTACAGTCGGAACGTTTATAACACTTCTTGTGATTTTGATTTCTATAGGTTTGCCTTCCCGCTCAAATTTAATATCTACGATTGTTCCGGCCTCTCCACGTATAAGTTTTACGGCAGAATCCACAGACATATTTTCTGTCGTCTTGCCGTCTATGCTCAATATTATATCTCCTGTTTTCACTCCCGCTTTATACGCCGGAGTGTCTTTTAAAGGAGCAATAACTACCAGATTTTGATCTTTTATTCCAAGTTCCATTCCAACACCTTGAAAATTTCCGCTTATATCGTCTTGGAAACTCTTACTTTCTTCAGGAGGCATAAAGATAGTATAGGGATCTCCATAAGAGTCGGTTAAACCTTCTATAGCTCCCCAGACTTTATCCTGGTCATTTATTTTTTTTGCGTTTTTGTGGGTATAGACGAATTTTTCATCAAGGATTTTCCAGACAGTCCAAAACGGATCAAGGTCAATAGTTGAGGATGAAAGTTCAGAACTTTTAACGTTCAGGGCCTCATTTAAAGGTAAATTAGCCGAGCTTTTTTCAAAGTATACTCCGGAGAAAAAAGATGCTATCAATAAAACCGAGCCGATTATCGGCAATTTGTATATTTTTACATTATTATTTTGCATCAATTTTATTATCTCAAAATACCCCGCCATTGTCCAATTACCCGAACTAGATTTACATTGTATTCTTTGATATAATTTCTTTTATGAAAAAAGACGAACCATTGTCAAGAGAACAGCTAAGAATGTCCAGACCTCCAATGAGGCATATATATATTTCACAAAGAGAAAATTTGACACGAACTCAAAGATTTGCGACTTGGATTACAGAGAAAATAGGCACTATGGGCTTTCTTTATATTCTGATTTTTTGGATAGTAGTCTGGTTGGGCTGGAATATTTTTGCTTCCCCGGAATTAAGGTTTGATCCATTACCCACTTTTTTTATTTTAGTTTTTATATTTAATTTATTGCAATTGGTTCTTCTGCCTTTAATCATGGTCGGCCAGAATCTTCAAGAACGCCACTCGGATGCCCGCGCTCAAGCTGATTTTGAGCTTAATCAGATTGCCGAGCTTGAAATAGACACGGTCTTGATTCACTTGGAAAATCAAAATGAATCCATGCTGAATGTTTTGGGAAAAACCGATAAGATTCTGCTTAACTTGCAAAAACAGAACGATCTCATAATTAATATTCTAAATAAGCTGGAGAAAAAATCTGGAAAATGATTTTTAAAAATCTATTTAAAAAGGAGAAAAAAGCGGATATTCATCTTTATAATACTCTTACAAGAAAAAAAGAGCTGTTTAAGCCGATAAAAAAAGATAAGGTGTCTTTTTACCAATGCGGGCCGACTGTTTACTGGACGCAGCATATAGGAAATATGA
>CAYPMZ010000021.1:0-2300 GCA_964412245.1 uncultured Candidatus Saccharibacteria bacterium | reverse complement strand
TCTTTTTACCAATGCGGGCCGACTGTTTACTGGACGCAGCATATAGGAAATATGAGAGCTATGGTTATGGCAGACTTGATACTTAGAACACTGAAATATCTCGGCTACGATGTTAAATTTGTCAGGAATTACACAGATGTCGGACATTTGACTTCAGACCGCGATTCCGGCGAGGATAAGATGGAAAAAGCTATTAAGCGCGAGGGCATGTCTGCCGACAAAATTGCCCTTAAATATATAAAAATATTTGAGGAAGATCTAAAAGAATTGAATACAATAGAACCTTCAGCAAAGCCCAGAGCTACCGAATATATCAAGGGAATAATTGAGATGATACAGACTCTTCTTGATAAGGGCTTTGCTTATTCCACCGACTTGGCCATATATTTTGATATTGGAAAAGTAAAAAATTATACAAAGTTATCCGGACAGAATCTGGAAAAAAATATATCAGGGTTAGGTAAGGCCGACATAGAAGATTCGCAGAAAAAGAATCCTGCCGACTTCTCGCTTTGGTTTTTCAAGGCCGGAGCTCATGAAAAAGCTGTTCAATACTGGCCATCGCCTTTTAATTCCAAACTTGTCAAAGACGGTCTGGGATTTCCCGGCTGGCATATAGAATGCTCCGCAATGATAAAAAAAATACTTGGCGACACCATTGATATTCACATGGGCGGAGTTGAGCATATTCCGGTTCATCATACAAATGAAATAGCTCAAAGCGAATCGGCAAACGGAGCCATACTTAGCGATTATTGGCTTCATAATGAATGGCTCGTGGCAAATGACGAGAAAATTTCCAAATCCGAAGGGAGCAATCTGACACTTTCCGAGGTAAAAGAAAAAGGTTTCAATCCTATGGCCTTAAGATATTTGTTTATACAAGCTCATTATCGTTCTAAGCAGAATTTTACTTGGGAAGCACTTTCCTCTGCAGCCGCAGGATACAAGCACCTCGTTAACAGTGTTTCTGCCCTTCCCGATAAAATCGGCAAGATAGACCAAGGTTTTAAAAAAGATTTCATAGAAAAAATATCCGATGATTTCAATATTCCGCAAGCGCTTGCCGTGACTTTTGAAGTATTAAAATCGCAGTTATCTCCCGAGGACAAATTGGCGACTATATATGATTTTGACGAAGTTCTAGGCCTTAGACTTAAATCAGCAAGCAGACAAAAAGAAATTAAGGAAAAAATGCCGGACAATGTCAAAAAATTGGCAGATGAAAGAGAAGATGCAAGAAAGAAAAGAGACTGGTCAAAATCGGATAAATTAAGGGATGAGATTGAAAGACTCGGGTATGAAATCAAAGATACGCCTGAAGGAACTCAAATAAATAAAAAATAGTAAAAGGCGCCTAGAGGGATGTGAAATCCATAGGCGTCTTTATCTCGCGCGGAGAATTTTTTAGTCATCTCCAGGCAGGTATTCAGCTACTGCGGAAGGCGGTCTGACTTCAACATGACCGTTCGTTGATTGAATCATCGTCTCAAGCATTACAATCTCGGTCGTGTCAACGGCTTGGTCAAGCCCCGCCTCTTCCATGAGTGTCTCAACTTCCCGATTGAGATCGTTGAGTATTTTGGTCATGGCTTCCGGTTTGTGAGATACCTTGATTCCTCTGATCTTGGCGAGAAGAAGCGCCAAACGTTGCCTGTAATGCTCGATCCTCATTGCTCACCACCTCCGTTTGCGAAAAGTACGTCTGATTCAAAAATATCATATTGGAAATTTACGGTCAAGCGTCTATTTCAAACTGCATATTTGATTCCACAGTTTAAACACAGATTATTCCAATATTTAATATTGCGGATATTTTAAATGCCGTGATAATATTTGAATATGGCTACCGAGCATAGAAAAATAAATATAAGAATTCCTCCGCAAAACATTGAGTCTGAAATGGCGCTTCTCGGTTCCATTATGCTTCGTCCGGAAAGTCTGCCGGAGATAATGGATATACTTCGCCCAGATGCTTTTTATACCGATAGGCACAAAACAATTTTTCTTGCGATGATGTCGCTTTATGAAAAGCGCGAACCGATAGACCTCCTCACCCTTTCGTCAAAATTAAAAGAATCTGTAGATTTGGACAGGATCGGCGGGATGAGCTATCTGACTGAAATCGTAAACACAGTTCCCTCTTCTTCCAATGCCGAGCACTATGCAAGCATAATACAAAAAAAACATACGATGCGACGCCTCATAGAAGCAGCGGAGCATATTTCAAATCTCGGATACGAGGAAGCTCATGAGATTGAAGATGTTTTAGATAAAGCTGAAAAGAAAATCTATGATGT
>CAYPMZ010000020.1:6499-8129 GCA_964412245.1 uncultured Candidatus Saccharibacteria bacterium | reverse complement strand
GAATATTAGCATGTTTTTCATCATTTGAAAGTCTGACATCGGTAATAGTGATGAGAGATGCTCCGTTTGATTCCTTTTGCATGAAATCAGCCGCAGCTTTTTTTATAATTTTTATTATTGACTCGGTTCTTTTTTCAGACATTTTATTTTTACTTTTCCACTACAGTAAATATTAACAATTTATCTCCGGCGGCGGGAATTATGTCAGATTGAAATTGACAGCCGAACTCTACACCCTCATTTACATCCCTGATTTTATTTTTTTCTTTTTGTAGTTCTTTTATCCTGCCTCTGCCGATTTCCTCACCCTTGCGCATTATTTTTGCTTCTTGTCCGACCGATATCATTCCTTTTTCTACCCTTCCTCCTATAATATGCTTATCTTTCATGCTGCTAAATACTTTTAGAACCTTTACTTCAGCCAAGGTTTCTTCCACCATTACTTTTGGAGTTTTTTTAGTAACTTCTTCTTCCAGCCATTCTGCAATTTTATAAATCACATCAAATATCTTTATTTCCACTCCCGATCTTTCAGCCAAATCTTTGGAAGAAGAGTCAACATTTACATCAAAACCGAGAATTATTCCCGGATTTCTTCCCGAAGCAAGCTTAACGTCATTTTCAGTGATATTCCCAATACTGCTGCCTATGATTTTTATTTTTACTTTATCGTTTTTTATTTTAGCAATTTCATGTTCCATGGCGGCAATTGAGCCGGATACTTCGGCTTTCAACATTACTCGCACAAAAGCACTCTCGGAACTTTCTGCCGATTCATCAACTTTTACAATTTTCTTTTTTTCTTGGTGCAGAGCGGCATATTCCTCAGCTTCCTTTTTGTCTTTAAAGCTCTTAAAAGAAAATCCGACTTTTGGCAATTTATCAAAACCACTGATCCTGACAGGCGAGGAGAATGAAATATCGCCTATTTTTTCCTCCATAAAATTTTCCATGACTCTCGTTGGAGCGATTGCATCGCCGGCCGATACGAACATTCCTGTTTTTAAATGACCGTCTTTGATTACCAAAAGAGCCGTTAACCCTTTTTGCTTATCCAAGTGCGATTCTATCACCACTCCTTCAGCCGGTTTTTTAATATCGCCTTTCAAATCAGCCATTTCAGCGACTAAAAGTATCATATCCATTAATTCTGAAACTCCGGTACCTGCTTTTGCTGAGATCAATACATAAGGAACTTCTCCTCCATATCCTTCTATATATATTCCATTTTCAACCAAACTATTTTTTGTTTTCTCTATGTTGGCTGTAGGCTTGTCTATTTTATTTATCGCAACAATATAAGGTATCTTGCTTTCCAAAATACATTTTAAACTTTCAAGAGTCTGTTTTTTTACTCCGTCTTCCGCGGACACGACAAGTATTGCTATGTCAGCGACATTTGTTCCGCAAGCACGCATGGCTCCAAACGCTTCATGACCGGGAGTATCAAGGAAAGTTATTTTTTCTTCTTTGTTGTCTGGAGTTTTATGTGCGACTTCATAAGCAGAAATTCTCTGTGTTATTCCGCCAGCTTCGCCTGCCACAACATTTGTCTTTCTTATATAGTCTAAAAGAGTGGATTTGCCATGATCAATATGCCCCATTATTGTAACAACAGGAGAACGCTTCA
>CAYPMZ010000020.1:3333-6399 GCA_964412245.1 uncultured Candidatus Saccharibacteria bacterium | reverse complement strand
GCTTGAAATTATAATACCGTCTCCTTCGCTGTTTACAAAAGCTGTGGCAAAACTCTGATTGCTTCCGGAGCCGTCGCCTTTAAAAGGATTAAATCTGACAGTTTCATTGCCAGAGATGGTTTTTTTTATTTTTTTCTCCAAAGTCTTAATCCTATCAGTCGTATCTTCAGAATATTTTTTAAAATAATCAGCATCTTTTCTAAGAGTGTCCAGAGCGTCGTCCAAAGTGCCATTTCTTTTCCCGAGAAGTTTTCTAAGTTTTATTTCAAGTCTGATTATCCAGAACATTAGGAGCAGGATTATTACCGACGCTCCGGCTGCTGCATAAGTTTCAAAATTCATAAATATGATTATAGCAATGGACAATACTATAATCAAGATATATTATTGATTTCTAAATGATCCCGTACGAAATAGCGGACAGGGGTTGGCATTATTAAGAACAAAACAATTTATTAAGAGGGTAATTTATATTGGACGGTAGATTAATTTACAACAATTAGTCCGCGTCCTATTTTGTACGGGATGAAATCTATGTATCTAGACAATTCGGCAACCACGCCTGTTGATAAAAAAGTCGTTAAAGCCATGAAAAAGTATTGGAATCGGGATTTTGCCAATCCGAGTTCTATACACAAGATGGGAGTGGGAGCAAAAATAGCTGTGGAAAAATCAAGAGAAACAATTGCGGATTTTTTGCATGCGCATGGAAGGGAAATCATCATAACAAGCGGAGGCACTGAAGCAAACAATTTGGCGATTTTCGGCACAGTCAATAATTTAATAAGCAAGGGAAGAAAAATTCATCTTATTACGACTAAAATAGAACACAGTTCAATTTTAGAATGTTTTAAAGAATTGGGGAAAAAAGGATGTAAAGTTAGCTATCTTGAGGTTGATGAAAAAGGTCTTGTTAATCCCAAAGACTTAAGAGGGGCGATAAGACCTGAAACAGTTCTCATATCAATCGGTTATGCAAATGGTGAAATCGGTGTAATCCAGCCTATTAAAGAAATCGCAAAAGAAATCAGGCATAAAAGAAAGGAATTTAAAAGAGAAGGATTTGATTTCCCGTATTTTCATACAGATGCTTCACAAGCAGGCCAATATTTAAATATGAATGTGGAAGAGCTAGGAGTTGATTTACTGACTCTAGATGCGCAAAAAATGTATGGTCCAAAAGGGGTAGGAGCGCTTTTTGTAAGAGACGGCATAAAAATAGAGCCGATTATTTTTGGCGGAGAACAGGAAGGAGGAAGAAGGAGCGGCACAGAAAACGTTCCTTTGATTGTCGGTTTTGCCAAAGCAGTAGAGATAACGGGAAAAATTAAAGATAAAGAAAGTCTTAGACTTATTAAAATCAGGGATGAGTTTTTTGATAAAATCAAAAAACTCATCCCTAGCGCGGTCATTAACGGCCATCTAGAAGAAAGAATTCCAAACAATATTAATATTTCAATTCCCGGCGAAGACGGAGAAATGATGACATTGCGTTTGGATGAAGCGGGCATAACATGTTCATCATCAAGCGCCTGCGAGTCCGGCGCCGGCGAATCTTATGTTGTAAGAAAAATCGCAGAAAAATCCGGCACCGGTAAAAAAGAAATTGATGATAGGGCTAAATCAACTTTAAGATTTTCTTTAGGCAGAGATACTAGCAGTAGAGATATGAATTATCTGCTTAAATGCCTGATAAAGCTTTGCAAATGAGATAAATCTAACATATAATTCCATTTGATATGGAGCACTTAAATAAACAACAGATCATATTACTCACACTCCTGACAAGCTTTGTGACTTCCATTGCGACAGGAATCGTTACAGTGTCATTGATGAATCAAGCTCCGCTCGGCGTAACACAAACTATAAATAGAGTTGTAGAAAAAACTATTGAGAAAGTAATTACTCCATCTCCAACCTCAAATACCTCAAATACACAAACCGTAAAAGAGACCATAGTTGTAAATGAAGATGATCAAACTGTAAGCGCGATAGACAGAAATTCAAAAAGTTTGGTCAGAATTTATCGTACGAGCATTGATCCGGCATCTTTTGTTGAATCTATGAATTTAGTCGGCATTGGCGTAGTGGTTACTGACGATGGAATAATGGCGGCAGACAATAGCGTAATATTTGATAGCGGAAAATATTTTATAACATCAGATGATGGGAAACTTCATGATCTTACTGTTTTAAGGGCAGTTTCAGGAGAACAAGTCGCTCTTTTGAAAATAAAATCAGATGACAAGAATCCTTTGACTCTTCCAAAAGTTACCCTTTCAGATCAAGGAGATTTAAAACTCGGCCAATCTGTCATATATATAGGAGGGGATACAAAAAATATTGTGGCAACTGGCATCGTCTCAAGTTTAAATACAAAAGATATAAAATCAGACACCGCATCTTCTACGACATTAGTTGTTTCAATAGTGACGACTGTGCCATCAAAAAATTTCATTCCTGGTGGACTCTTGCTGAATCTTTCCGGTGATCTTGTCGGAATAAAATCTACATATATGGACAGCGAAAGAACAGATCTTTTTGCCCCTTCAGATTCCATAAAATCTGTTCTCTCGGCATATGCCGATAGCCAGAAAAAGACACCTTAGTTTTGTTTTTCTTCAAGTCTTTTTTGTGTTAAAATAGCCTAGAAATCATAGATTTCAAGCTTAAAAGTATGCCACCATTCAATAATTTCACAACTAAAGCAAAGGAAGTCATCAGAAGAGCTCATGAGCTTGCTATTGAACGTGGGCAAAACCATGTAAACCCCCTGCATCTTTTAGCGGCGCTTGTTCTGCAGGAAGAAAGCATAGTCTCTTCAATTTTAGACAAGCTTGATATTGATATCATTTTGTTTACCGATTCAATACTTGAAGCGATAGAATCATCAGTTTCTTCCACGACTCTTTCGCCGTCTCATCAAATATATCTGACACCGGAGCTTGCCCAGATACTTGAGCTTTCCGGAAAAGAAGCATCTGATTTGAAAGATAATTTTATTTCCACAGAACATCTTTTCTTGGCGATAATAGACACTCCTTGTCCGGCCCGCGATATTTTGCA
>CAYPMZ010000020.1:0-3233 GCA_964412245.1 uncultured Candidatus Saccharibacteria bacterium | reverse complement strand
GGTAAAACAGCTATTGTTGAAGGCCTTGCTTTGAGAATAGCGATGGGCGACGTTCCGGAATCTTTGAAAGGAAAAGAATTGGTTTCTCTTGATCTTGGGCTCTTGATTGCCGGCACAAAATACAGAGGTGAATTTGAAGAAAGACTAAAAGGCATAATAAAAGAAATAGAAAAATCTGAAGGAAAAATAATCTTATTCATTGATGAAATTCACACAATTGTCGGGGCAGGAAGCGCCGAGGGTTCAATGGACGCTTCAAACATGCTTAAGCCGGCGCTTTCAAGAGGCGAGCTTAGGACTATCGGTTCAACTACTCTCAAAGAATATCAAAAAATAGAAAAGGATCCGGCTCTTACTAGACGCTTCCAGTCTGTCACTGTGAGCGAGCCATCTATAGAAGATGCCGTGGCTATTCTCCGCGGCCTTAAAGAAAAATATGAGCTGTATCACGGAGTCAGAATCACAGATGATTCTATTTTAGCTGCGGTCAATTTAAGTTCAAGATATATTACCGACAGATTTTTGCCGGATAAAGCCATTGATTTGATAGACGAGGCCTCTTCAAAGCTGAAGATTTCCCTAGAAAACATGCCGCCGGTTCTAGAAGAGACTCGCAGAAAAATAATGATGCTTGGAATAGAAAAAGAAGCTCTTAAAAAAGAAGCTGAAGGCGAGAAGAAAAAAGAGACCAAGAAAAGGGTAAGTCTGATAGACAAAGAAATCGCCGATTTGAAAGAAAAGACGGCTGATGTGGAGCTTCGCTGGACAACGGAAAAAGAAATACTTGGTAGCATTAAAAATCTGAAAAAACAGCTTGAAGTGTTGAGGATAGACGCTGAAAATGCCGAAATTCAGGCAGACCTTACAAAAGCTGCGGAAATAAGATATGGAAAAATTCCGCAAGCTGAAAAAGAACTGGAAACAAAACTGAAAAAACTGAAGAATCTTCAATCTTCAAGAAGAGTTTTGAAGGAAGAAATAACAGAGGAAGATATCGCTTCTGTGGTTTCAAAATGGACTGGCGTGCCGGTTTCGAGAATGCTTGAAAGGGAAGCCAACAAGCTTATGAGAATGGAAGAAGAGCTTCAAAAAAGAATTGTAGGCCAGAACGAAGCTGTCAGAAAAATCTCCGAGACTATTAAAAGATCTCGTGTCGGTATTGCCGATCCAAACAGGCCTATCGGCTCATTTATATTTCTCGGTCCGACCGGTGTTGGGAAGACGGAGCTGACAAAAGCGCTAGCGGAATTTCTATTTGATGATGATAAAGCTCTGGTAAGAGTGGATATGTCGGAATTTATGGAAAAGCATTCAACATCCAAGCTTATTGGCTCACCCCCGGGATATGTCGGTTATGAAGAAGGCGGTTCACTGACAGAAACTGTTCGCCACAGGCCATATTCCGTCGTGCTCTTTGACGAAATTGAGAAAGCTCATCCGGAAGTCTTCAATCTTCTTTTGCAGGTTTTGGATAGCGGTCATCTGACAGATTCAAAGGGCAGAGTCGTGAATTTCAAAAATACCGTAATAATAATGACCTCAAATATCGGAGCACAATTCATAGACAAGATGGAACAAATGGGCTTTAGCGCCTCAAAAGAAAAAGCGGATGAGTATAATCTGGTCAAAGAAAAAGTGATGTCCAGTCTGAAAGATTTTTTCAGACCGGAATTTATGAATCGTGTGGATGAAATAATCCTCTTTGATATTTTAGGCACTGATGCCATGAGAAAAATTGTGAACATACAGATGGATTTGGTAAAAGAAAGGCTTAAGGATAAAGAAATATCTCTGGAGATTAAAAACGGAGTTTGGGAATATCTGGCGAAAGAGGGCTACAATCCCCAGTATGGGGCAAGACCGTTAAAACGTCTTATTCAAAATAAAATTCTCAATCCGATTGCTTCGCTTATAATTTCTCAAGGAATTCTCAAGGGGGGAACTGTGATTATTGATGTGAAAAATAATGAGCTGACTTTTGAAGTCAAAAAAGGAAAGAAAGGAATGATAATTGAAAGGGAATTAGTGGGAAGTTTGTAAAGTAAAAAGGGCGGCGCGTTTACGCGCCGCCTTTTTGTTTGAAAAAAACATATAAAATGCTAATATGTTTTTACTGCGCCGGTCGTATAGTGGCAATTACGGGAGACTGTAAATCTCTTGCCTTCGGGCTTCGCTGGTTCGAGTCCAGCCCGGCGCACATATTTATGCATAAACTCTTGCGGAAAGGATTAAGGACTTGGATTGAAATAGACAAAAAATCTATCAAGCACAATTACAATATTTTCCGCTCTCTTATAAATCCGAAGTGCAAATTGATGACCGTGGTAAAATCAAACGCTTACGGTCACAGTATTCTGGATTTTAGCAAAGAGATGGAAAAACTCGGCTCGGACTATTTTGGCGTAGATTCAATAGTAGAGGGAATAGCTCTGCGAAAGAGCGGAATTAAAAAACCGATTTTAGTTTTGGGATATACGCTTCCAGAAATGCTTACAGAAGCCATTAAATATAATCTTGAACTTACCGTTTCAACATTTGAAACATTAAAAGACATTTTGCCTTTGGCACAAAAGGCAAAATCGTCGGAATCAAATAAATTTAGAGTTCATATAAAAGTGGATACGGGGATGGGCAGACATGGATTTTTGCCGAGTCAAAAAGATAGACTCATATCGGAAATCAAAAAAATAAAGAATATAAATATTGTTGGACTATATACTCACTTTGCATCAGCTAAAAATCCGGCTTTTCCACAATACACGGAAAAGCAAATTGAGATTTTCAAAGACTGGGCGGACTCTTTTAAAAAAGCTGGATTTAATCCTATAAAACACGCCTGCGCTACATCAGGCACAATACTTTTTCCTGAAGCTCAATTTGATATGGTCAGAGTAGGTATCGGACTTTATGGTATCTGGCCATCTATTGAAACAAAAGAATTTATAAATAATAAATTTATACTTGAGCCGATACTCTCGTGGGAAACAATTGTATGTGAAATAAAAGAATTACCTGCTGGCAGTAAAATCGGCTATGACTCAACAGAGATTTTAGAAAGGAAGACTAAAATTGCGATTTGTCCTATCGGCTATTGGCACGGATATCCCAGAGCGCTTTCAAGTATTGGAAAAGTTTTGATAAATGGTACGAAATGCAGAATTTTAGGAAGAATTTGCATGGATATTATTATGGTTGATATTTCTAGTGTTAAAAATACTAAAGTGGGGGATGAA
>CAYPMZ010000019.1:0-8175 GCA_964412245.1 uncultured Candidatus Saccharibacteria bacterium | reverse complement strand
TAAGCAATTATGAAAGAATGGATGGCTGGATAACGCTTATACACCTTTTGATGTATCTCGTTGTATTCGGCTCAGTTATGAAAGCAGAGAAACTTTGGCTATGGTTTTTCAGATCATCTGTTTTTATGTCTATAGTAATGGTGATTCTCGCAACACAAGAATGGGTGAACACCGCATCTACAAGAGTATCTACCACGCTCGGAAATCCAATATATGTCGCTGTCTATTTTTTATTTAACTTTTTTTTCGCGTTAATATTGCTTTATAAGGATGTAATTGTAAAAGCTGCCAATTCTTCCAAACAAGCGAAATTAATTTTTACCAATTGGCTTACATACCTGTATCTTATTGCCGCTTCTTTGTGTGTTTTTGGAATTTGGAGAACTTCCACAAGAGGCGTCATACTCGGCTTGCTGGGAGGCCTTGTCATTATGTCGTTCACGGTTGCCGTTTTTGAAAAAGAAAATAAATTGTTAAGGAAATTTTCTATCGGATTTCTGGCCGCCATCGCTCTTCTTGTCATCGGGTTTATTTCAATCAGAAATACTCAATTTGTAAAAAATAATTATACCTTGGAGAGATTTTCCGAAGTGTCTTTCAATGAAATTGCCGCCCAAGGCAAGGCAAGACCTCTTGTCTGGTCTATGGCTATAAAGGGTTTCTTGGAAAAGCCGATACTTGGCTGGGGACAAGACGGGTTTAACTACGTATTCAATAAATATTATGACGCCAGAATGTATGACCAGGAACAATGGTTTGATAGGGCGCATGACATGCCGCTTGATATGCTTGTTGCCGGAGGAGGTCTTGGCCTGCTGGCGTATCTTTTAATTTTTATTTCGGCTGTTTATATAATTTGGAAAAGAAGAAATATTCTCGGGATCACTTATGCCGGACTTCTTCTAGGTTTGCTTGCCGGATATTTTTTTGAAAATCTATTTGTTTTTGACAACCTCACAAGCTACATCTTTTTCTTTGTAGTGCTTTCATATATATATTCAAGAGATACTGAAAATATGAACGATGTCGTTGTTAAAAATAATTTATCTAAAAATAAAAAACAACCGATAAAAATAAATTCTGATATTGCAAATTACATAATTGCACCGACACTCATCGTGATTTTTGGCTTGACAATCTGGTATTTCAACATAAGACCAATAAGTGGGAATCTTGAACTTCTGCAAGCTCTTCAGGGATATCAGGAAGGGCCGACTAAAAATCTTGAATATTTTAAGAGCGCCATAACTAATGGCCCGCTAGGGACTCCTGAAGTCAGGGAGCAGATTTTAAATTTAGCTGTCAGAGTCTCTTCAATGAATGTAGATGTCAAAGTCAAACAAGATTTTGTAAGTTTTGCTTATGATCAAATCCAAGAACAATTAAAACAAACCCCAAATGATGCAAGGTATGAGCTGTTTGCAGGAGTATTTTTGGATAACATGAATCAATATCAATTAGCTCTTCCATATCTTGAAAAAGCCGTTGAGCTTTCTCCAAATAAGCAGACCATGATGTTTGAATTGACTAAATGTCTCATGTATCTTGGGCAAAAAGAAAAAGCTCTTGAAATTGCCAAAAGGGCCTATGGACTTCTCTCAGAACCTGACAAAACATTATTTGCCGATGCAAGATCAAACTACATTTCAGCTTTGATATTGAATGGCAATGACGTTCTAGCAAAACAATTGATGGGGATGGCGACGACATCAAGCGAAACGATTATCAGGGCATATTTGATCCGAGCATCAGAATACTTGCAAAAAGGGGATAAAAACTCGGCAATTCTTGAAGTTCAAAAAGCGATTAACATTGCCCCAGGTTTTGAAGCCCAAGGAAAACAAATCATACAGCAAATCTCAAGCGGGAAGATAATTCGTTAAGAGACGGCGTCATGAATGTCTCTCGGTATTTTCTTGTTTGACTGCAAGATAAAATTTGCTAAACTTATATTATGCAAATTAATTTGCCTAAGTTAAAAACAAACTCTACCTATTTTATACTTTCTATTACTGCCCTTATAATATTTTCTTCTTTTTTAGCTTTTGTCCCTAGACAAACTTGGAAAAATCTTTTTAGCGGGAAATTCTACAATTTTGCCACAGTTTTTTCATCAACTCCGAATTCTAGCGGTTATATAATCAATGGGGAAGTAGCAACTATCGTCCCCGATCTGTCAGGCGGTGTATATGTTGGCGGTTATTTTACTTCCGTTCTACCGAATGTTGCATATGGCGCCACATTATCCGTCAGCACAGAACTGATAACAAGAAATTTCCCCATAATTAACGGTATTGTATGGGCATCTGTTCCCGACGGTTCCGGTGGATGGTATATTGGTGGCACTTTTACTAAAGTGGGAACATTAACCCGCAACCACGTAGCGCGTGTTCTTTCAAACGGGACAGTTGATTCAAACTTTAATCCTAATGCTAGCGATATAGTTTTTGCTTTGGAACTTTCTCCAAACGGCAGCACTCTTTATTTGGGAGGAGATTTTACTTCTGTCAGTGGAACGACCAGAAACCATGTCGCCGCAGTCAACACTTCTGATGGCAGTCTCGTTACAGGATTTGATCCTAATACCGGCGGTTCACCTTATAGTGATTCGTCTTATACTGGTTCAGTTAGAAGTTTCAAACTCTCTTCAAACGGCAGCACTCTTTATATGGGAGGTTATTTTCTTTCTGTCGGCGGAATAACACGAAACTTAGTTGCCGCAATCAACACTTCGAACGGGAGTTTAGTTACAGCTTTTAATGCAAATATTGATCCGGGCGATCTAGAATTTGACGCCTTTAGTGTTAGCTCTTTTGTATTTTCTTCAGACGGCAATATTCTTTATATAGGAGGTAATTTTACCAATGTAGGTGGAACAAGTCGCCTTTGTCTTGCCGCAGTCAACACTTCCGACGGTAGTTTGATTACGGGTTTTAATCCGCGTCCTGACAATCCAGTTTATAGTATGGCTATATCTTCGGATGGCAGCAAACTTTACTTGGGAGGTTTTTTTACTAATATCGGCACAACAACACGTAATCGTCTTGCCGCAGTCAACACTTCCGACGGTAGTTTGATTACGGGTTTTAATCCAAATGCTAATAATACAGTGTATGGAATAGCTCTTTCTCCAGACGGTAACACCCTATACATGGGTGGTGATTTTACTTCTATCGGCGGAACTACTCGCAATCATGTCGCTACAGTCAACACTTCCAACGGGAGTTTGGTTACGGGATTTGATCCGAATGCTAATGGCATAGTTCATAGTGTCTCTACATCAGAGAGTGGGAGCATTGTTTTTATCGGGGGCGCATTCACCCAAATCGGATCTATCACCCGCAACCATTTAGTTCACTTCCTCTCTGATGGAAGTGTTGATACCAATTTTGATCCTAATGCCAACGGCGCAATCCTTTCCATCGCTCTATCTTCAAGCACAAACCTTCTTTATGTTGGAGGTTCCTTTACTACAATTGCCGGAGCGTCTCGTTATAATATCGCTGCAATTGATGCTTCTGATGGAAGTCTAGACACTTTAAACCTTGGGGCTAGTGGTGCTATTAACTCCCTCGCTCTCTCTCCGGACGGTAATACGCTTTATATCGGAGGAGAATTTACTACGATTGGTCGAATTTACCGTTCTCGTATCGCTGCCGTCCACACTGTTGATGGCAGTATGATTACAGATTTTAGCCATGATGTAAATGGCTCGGTTTATGCCACAGCTCTTTCACCTGATGGCAACACTCTTTACTTGGGAGGAGCTTTTGACACCGTTGGTATAACGAGTCGCAATCACATTGCTGCTGTTGATGTTTCTACTCCTTCAGGTAGTCTAACAGCTTTTAATCCAAGCCCTGATGATCAAGTTTTTGCCATCGCGCCTTCTCCCGATGGAAATACCGTTTATATAGGCGGCGCTTTTACCAGTATGGTTTCGGGATCAATAATTCGCAATCGTATCGCTCAAGTTGACTCTTCCACCGGCAGTACTACAGATTTTAATCCGGGAACTGACAATCAAGTCTTTACCCTCAATCTTTCTTCAGATGGAAGCAAACTTTATTTGGGAGGCCAATTTTCCCAAGTTAATGGAACGACCAGAAATGTTATAGCTGCTGTAAGCACAACCGACGGAAGTGTTGATGATTTTGATCCAGACATTGATACAGGATCTTTCAGAGAAGTTCTTACTACCTCCTTGTCATTGGATGGCAACACTCTTTATATGGGTGGAGATTTTATAATACCTAACGGACCGAAAAAGTATGCGTCTTTTCCCGTAGTACCAACTCGTCACCACCATCTCCTCATTAATCCAGCTCCCACCACAACCTCAACCTCTACAGGCCTCTCACTTCAACTAAACGCCGTTATCGTTGACGATAGCGGTACCCCTATAACAGGAGAAGGATTTGAATACGGTTTAACCACCGCCTACGGCTCCAAAGCTATTGCCACCGGAACATCGGAGACTGGAGCTTTCTCTGTCACATTGACTGACCTCCTTCCAAACATTGTCTACCACTACCGCGCTTATGCCACGAATGCTTATGGAACAGTTGTCAGCTCTGATTTTACTTTTACTCTTTCAGATGCCGGTACTCTAATTTCTTTTGATGCTACACCGATTACTATATTAACTGCCACTTCGACCGAACCTATTATTACAAAAGCTACCTCCACTCCAACTTCTACTTCTACATCCACGACTACAGAACCACTTGTTCTAAAAGCCGCCACTATTCCGCCAGCGCCAACAAAACCTCAAGAGCCGACACAACCAAAAGAAATTACAGCAACTGCTCCGGCTAAAGCACAAGAGCCAACAATACCAACATCAATTTCCGAACCGACCGCTCCACTGCCTACAACTTCCGGTTTTATGGGCAATGCAATTACAAACATAGTTGCTGGTATTACTCAAACTTATAATCAAACTCTATCTTTTATAACTGCGAGTCTAAAAACAGCCACAGACTTTATCAAAGAGAAGACAGGCATTACAACAGAAATAATATTACTTATAATCGAAATTATTATCTTACTCCTACTTATCATTTACGTAATTTCCTTTATATCCAAAGATATTAAAAAAGAAAACGAATATAAAACCCAGACAAGTTCTCCTTATTTAGTGCTGTCCTGCCTATTGTTTATTCTTTTGGCTTCGACTACGCTGGTTGTGCCGAGTGAAAGTCAGAATATACTTTTGAGCGATATTGGCAATGAATATTCTAATTTGACTTTTTCTCTCAATCCTTCTAATAATAGAAGCGCAACTTTTATCAACTCCAACCAGTTGATTGCATCTATTCTGGCTTCCGATCCGAATACTTTTGGGAGCCTCCCAATAGATGAAGAAGTTTCTAATGTTCTTGATTCATTTAATTCAAAATATTTGAATATAAATTATTCTATTAATACAGACAAGCATTAGTCCGACTTCAAGCACTAGCTTGCATTATTTATCCTTTTATGCTATCCTTTATTGCATGAGTGCTAGGAAATGAGTCTAGCTCACAATAATATCTGCGTTTAACCCCCTTAATTGGGGGTTTTACGTTGCCAAAATTTAACGAGTCCGCTTTAAGGCGGACGACTATAAATTTTGAGCACCCCGTTAAAAGTCTAAGCCAAAGTCTGGATATAGCTATTTGAAGCCGAAGGCAATATTTGCCCGAAAAACAATAGTTATAGCAAAAATTTTACAAGACTTTGTACGGGGTTAACCTCATTTGTCTATTTTATAATATGAATATATAATTTATAAGATCATTGTTTCAATCTATAGCCGGCGGTTGCGCTCATATAAGATATTATATTGGAGATAGTCCCCGCCGGCTATAAATTGGAATAATTCTAAAGAGGGTCATTTATAGGACCTTTTTATGCTATTATAAGAAAATTACTTGTCCCGTTGTAAATTCAGCGGGCTTAGAAGCGTTATAGAGATATAAGAGCAAGATAGGTCGAATATGTGCTGTAAATAAAATAATTAAAATTTACTATCGGGATGTTTTTGAATAAAATTTTCGGCGATAGATACGCCAAATTGATAAAGAATCTTGACCCGATTGTGCAGAAAATCGGCTCTTTTGAAGCTAGTTTGTCCGTGATTACAGACGCCCAATTAAAAAATAAAACTATTGAATTTAGGGAAAGGCTGAATAAAGGAGAAAGTCTGGATGATATTTTACCAGAAGCATATGCCGTCGTTCGTGAGGCTTCAAAAAGAACTCTTGGAGAAAGACATTTTGATGTTCAGCTGATGGGAGGAATTATTTTGCACAGGGGCAATATTACTGAAATGAAAACCGGTGAAGGCAAAACTCTCGTGGCCACGCTTCCGACATACCTCAATGCGATTTCGGGACACGGAGTCCATGTTGTTACTGTGAACGATTATCTTTCAAGAAGAGATGCCGTCTGGATGGGGCAGATATATGACGCGCTCGGACTTTCTGTCGGAGTTTTGAATCATGAAGCGTCATTTTTATATGATCCAAAACACCTGTCCGGTCAGGATAAAGACCTTGATAAAACTCGCGATGAACTTGGCTCTTTTAAAGTTGTCCATGAATTTTTAAGGCCATGTTTAAGAAAAGAATCTTACGTGGCTGATATTACTTATGGAACAAATAATGAATTCGGTTTTGATTATCTTCGCGACAATATTGAATACAATCTTTCCGATTTGCGCCAGAGAGAGCATAATTTTGCAGTTATTGACGAGGTAGACTCTATTTTAATAGATGAAGCGAGAACTCCGCTTATTATTTCCGCTCCCACGGCTGATTCAGAAAGTTTTTATGATACTTTTACGAAAATCGTCAGACCATTTGTCAGAGACGTAGATTTTACCGTAGATGAAAAACGCAAAGCGATACAGCTTACGGATACTGGGATAAATAAAGCAGAAAAAGCCTTAGGTGTTGAAAGCATTTACACTGAAGGTGGAATAAAATATGTGCATCATTTGGAGACAGCAGTCCGCGCCAAAGCGCTTTTTGAGCTAAATAAAGATTACGTAGTAAAAGACGGCGAAATAGTAATCGTGGATGAATTCACCGGCAGACTTCAGCCGGGAAGACGCTGGTCAGAAGGTTTGCACCAAGCCATTGAATCAAAAGAGGGCGTAAAGGTTCAGAAAGAGAGCAAGACTTTTGCTTCCATAACATTCCAAAATTATTTCAGATTGTATAAAAAGCTCGCCGGTATGACGGGAACTGCTCTTACCTCCACCGAAGAATTTTTCAAGGTTTATCATATGGACACAGTTCCTGTGCCGACAAATAAGCCGATGCAAAGAAAAGATTGGAACGATCTGATCTTCCAAACAGAAAATGGAAAGTTCAAAGCACTTGCCAGAATGGTAAAAGAGAAAAACAAAATCGGCCAGCCGGTTCTTATCGGCACTGTTTCAATTGAGAAAAATGAAATGCTCTCGGAATATTTGAAAAAAGAGGGAATCGCTCACACTGTATTGAATGCCAAAAATCACGAAAAGGAAGGAGAGATAATCGCCAGTGCTGGAAAACTCGGCGCAGTGACTGTGGCGACAAATATGGCTGGAAGAGGCGTGGACATCAAGCTTGGAGGAGCAATTTTTGACAAAAATGAATATGAAAAAGTAAAAACTCTCGGTGGACTTGCCGTTTTTGGCACGGAAAGACACGATGCAAGAAGGATTGATAATCAGCTAAGAGGAAGGTCCGGAAGGCAGGGTGATGCCGGAGAAACGAGATTTCTAGTTTCACTAGAAGATTCTCTGATGAGGATTTTTGCTAGTGACATCGTCAAGAAAATGATGAAGAAATTGAATATTGCAGAAGACGAGCCGATAGAAAATTCTCTCATAACGAAATCTCTTGAAAATGCGCAGACAAAAATTGAAGGATTTAATTTCGACGCCAGACAGCATGTCTTGGAATATGATGATGTCTTGAATTTCCAAAGAAAAACTGTCTACGAAAGAAGAAGAGAAATTCTTGTTGGAGGAATTGATAAAGTTACGGAAAAACTGGCTGAAATCGCTTATGATGAAAAAGCTCAAAAAGTAATTTCAGATAAAATTGTTGCTTTGGGAGCGGAAGAATTTTATAAAGCAGTAAGAGTGATAATGCTTCAAGCAATAGACTTTTTCTGGGTAGATCACTTGGAAATGATGGA
>CAYPMZ010000018.1:0-8633 GCA_964412245.1 uncultured Candidatus Saccharibacteria bacterium | reverse complement strand
GACTTCTTCATGGAGTCGGGGCGATCTGTTTTTATAAATTATGTTAAAATTCAAATACTTATGGCAAAAACCGAAGAGATGAAAAAAATAAAAGACGAAGTTTTGAACCTGAAAAATTCTCCTCTTTATAAATACCGAACAGAAAATAATTTTTTCCCCGTAATAGGCGAGGGAAGCCACGACGCAAAAATTATGTTTGTGGGAGAGGCGCCCGGCAGAAATGAAGCCAAAACCGGTAGGCCATTTTGCGGAGCGGCTGGAAAGATTTTAGACGACCTTCTCTCAAGCGCCGGAATTTTAAGAAAAGACGTTTATATAACAAATATTGTAAAAGACCGTCCGCAAAATAATCGCGATCCATTGCCCGAAGAAATAAAAATCTACGGCCCGTTTTTGGATAGACAGATTGAAATAATAAAGCCGAAAGTCATCGCTACTCTGGGGCGATATTCGATGGATTATATTATGAGGAAATTTAATCTTGATTTTGAGCTGCAGCCGATAGGCAAAGCTCATGGGAAAATGTTTGATGCGGAGGCCTCATATGGTCCAATAAAAATAGCTGTTTTATATCATCCGGCTGTTGCTGTATATGATGGTAGAAAGATTGATGAACTGAAAAAAGATTTTCAAATACTGAAGGGAATTTAATGTGTTATAATTTATAAGGTAATTATTAAACATTAATAAATATTATGGCTTACGAACAGAAAAATTATGATTATTTGATAGGGATGAAAGGCTTTGGCGATGTTGCGCTTACGAACCACTTTACTCTTTACGGAGGTTATGTAAAAAATGTAAATGCGATAACAGAATCGCTGAGGACTCTCAAAGCAAATTCTCCCGAATATAATGAATTAAAAAGAAGATTTGGCTGGGAATGGGACGGCATGAGAATGCATGAATTTTATTTTGGAAATCTGACGAAAACTCCGCAAGAGTTGGATAAGAAATCAAAATTGTTTAAAGCGATTGAAAGTCAATTTGGCTCATATGATAAATGGCTTGAGGATTTTAAAGCAACGGGAATGATTCGCGGAGCTGGCTGGGCGCTTCTCACACAAGATAGGGCAACTGGAAATCTTATTAATCATTGGGTTGGCGAGCACGACAAAGGACAGCTTTGCGATCAAAATATTTTAATCGCAATGGACGTATGGGAGCATGTCTATACTGCAGACTACGGCATCAAGAGGGCTGATTATATAAATGCTTTTGTAAACAATATTGATTGGAAAGTTGTGGAGAAAAGATTAATATAGGTGAAAAGATGCAATCTTCAGAAATCCGAGAGAGATACTTAAAATTTTTTGAGAAAAGGGGACATAAAATCATCCCTTCGGCTTCGCTTGTGCCGGAAAATGACCCGTCATCACTTTTTACTACTGCCGGAATGCAGCCGCTCGTACCTTACCTTTTGGGCGAAAAACATCCTTTGGGCAATCGTCTGGTAGATGTGCAGAAATGTATTCGCACGGGCGACATTGAGGACGTGGGGGACAACCGCCACCTGACTTTTTTTGAAATGCTTGGAAACTGGTCTCTCGGAGATTATTTTAAAAAAGAAGCTCTTGAATGGAGCTTGGAATTTCTGACAAGCAAAAAAGAAGGTTTGGGTTTGGATCCAAAACGGCTTTACGTAACTATTTTCAAAGGAGAGAATGGAATCCCTCGCGATGAAGATTCCATAAAGTTTTGGAAAGAAAACTTCAAAAAATTTGATATTAAAGCGGAAGTTGCAGGAGTTGATGAAATAGTAAAAGATCCTGTTCGTATTATCCCACTCGGCACAAAAGATAATTTTTGGATTGCCGGAGAAGTCGGCCCATGCGGTGGAGACACGGAGATGTTTTATGATGTGCGTCCGGAAGAAGGCAAAGTAGAAGGAAAATTCAGCGATTTTGTGAATTCTGGCAGACTTATTGAAATCTGGAACAATGTTTTCATGGAATTTAATAAAACAGCCAGTGGAAAATACGAACCTCTAAAAAAGAAAAATGTTGATACCGGAATGGGACTGGAAAGAACAACTGTAGTAATGCAGAAAAAAGACAATGTATATGAAACAGATATATTTCTACCTATTATTTTAAAAATCAGAGAACTTGCGAAAAAAAGAGATGATAAAGCCGAAAGAATTATCGCAGACCATATTCGTGCCGCTGTTTTTATGATTTCTGACGGAGTTGTGCCGTCTAATACGGAAGCAGGATATGTTCTTAGAAGACTTTTGAGAAGAGCGATACGTTTTGGCCGAAATATTGGAATAAAAAATGAGGATTACTTAAAACTAGTTGATATTTTGGAAAAACAATACGGCGATATCTACAGACTCATTCGCGCGAATGGGCGAATGATAAAAAATGAGATGGAAAAAGAAATAAATAAATTCGGCGAGACCATTGAAAAAGGATTAAAAGCATTTGAACATGGTGTTGATGCTTTTGATCTATTTCAATCATATGGTTTCCCAATTGAAATGACTCTAGAGCTTGCTATGGAAGAAGGAATAAAAATTGATATGGATGAATTTAATGAAAAAATGAAAAGACACCAAGAGGTTTCAAGAGCTGGTTCAGAGCAAAAATTCAAAGGCGGGCTTGCAGGCACAGGCGAACAAGAAACAAGACTTCACACTGCTACCCACCTGATGCGACAAGCTTTGGAAGATATTCTCGAAGAAAAGATAGTCCAGAAGGGAAGCAATATAAATGCCGAGAGACTGCGTTTTGACTTTGCATTTTCGCGAAAAATGACCGAAGAAGAAAAGAAAAAAGTGGAAGATTTGGTCAATAAAAAGATTTCGGAAAAAATACCAGTCTGTAAAGTAGTGATGAAAAAGGAAGAAGCGGAAAAAACAGGCGCGGCTCATACTTTTGGTGAAAAGTACGGTGATGAGGTCAATATCTACTATGTCGGTGAATCGCTTCCCAAAGCTTGGTCAAAAGAATTCTGTGGAGGTCCTCATGTAAAAAATACCGGTGAGCTCGGACACTTTAAAATTGTAAAAGAAGAGGCATCAAGCGCCGGAGTAAGGAGAATTAAAGCTGTTTTAGAATAGATTTCATTGCGCTCATTTTCTAGGCATATTATAATGAATATATGAGTCTTTTTTTTAAAGAGAAATCTTCCTTATCTTTAGTATTTGATATAAGAGATACATCTGTCACTATTGCCGCATCCAGATTTGAGAAATACAAGAAACCGGAGCTTGTATATTGCCAAAATTTTAAAATAGTAAGTCAAAACTTGGCCGATCATGAAAAATATCTTGCCTCAATGCTCAAAACCATTGATAACGGCATCGTATCCATAAGGAAGAATCTGATAAAAATCGGCAACAAAGACAATATAGACAAATATTTCTTTTTTATAGGATCGCCTTGGAGCGTATCTGAAAGCAAGATGATCAAAATCTCAAAAGGTAAATCTTTTGAAATAAATAAAAGCGTAATTAACAAAATAATAAGCGGTGAAGAAGAGAATGAAAAGGCAGAGATAGAAAGCGAAACACATATGAAAAATTGGACAGTTTTGGAAGAAAAAATAGTCCAATCAAAAATAAATGGTTATAAGACTGATGTTATATTTGGCAAAAAAGCAAAGGATCTGGAGATTGAGCTTTTTGTATCTTTTATACCGCAGAATATTAAAAGTGAATTGTCTTCTTTTGGAAAAGAGGGATTCAATATGCATAGAGGCAGCCGCCTAAATTCTTGCATTCTTTCATCCTATTCTTTTTTTCGGGATTTGTATTCAGATAAGAATGATTTCATTTATATAGACATAGGAGACCTTATCACAGACGCTTATGTCGTAAGAGACGATGTCATTCAAGCCAATGTTTCCATACCGCTAGGTAAAAAAGAAATTATTAAATCGGCATCTATCAAAGCAAAAACTCCTGAAGATGTCTTATTATCAGCTTTGCGCATAAATCATGTCGGAGACGATGTCTCTTCCGGGGAAACAAGTAAAATTATGAGTGGAGAAATTAACATTTGGATGAATGCCTTAAATGAATCTATCTCAAAGACTTGCAAAGAAATAGATATGCCAAAGGATATCCTAATTATGATCAATGACGGATTAACCGGTATTCTTTTGAAGGAAATCAAAAATAGCAAAAACAATGTGCAATTCAATTTATTTAATAAAGATGCGGAAATCACAAATATAGAAGAAAATATCCTGGATGATTTTATAGCCAATGGAAAAATTTATAAAAACGAGCCATATGTTAAGATGGACTTGGTATTTTTAGATAAAATGATTAACAAATCATAAAAGCAATATGCCAAAAAGACTGATACAAGATATATCCGTAAAAAAGAAAGGTATAAATCTCTTCAAAAAAGGTTCAATAAAGAGAATTGAAACGGAAGGATTGTCGGAAAGACTTGCCGTTAGGAGCTTTATCCGAGAAAAAGATTATATATCAAAAAACTCCAAAATATTTCTTTGGATAATCTGCATAGTGTCTGTTGCAACTTTCCTTTTCCTGCTTTCATCTACTCTTTCCACGGCATCTGTTATTGTGACTCCTAAAAAACAAAAAATTAATCTAAACGATACATATGATATTACCGCCAAAAAAGAAGCCGGCGGATTGCATTATGAAGTGATAAATCTGAAAAAAGATCTTACGGAGTCGCTTGTAAGCGATGGAGAAAAAGAAGTAGAAATAAAGGCGGTCGGGAAAGCAGTTTTATATAATAATTTCAGCGCTTCAAATCAAAGACTTATAAATAATACGAGATTACAATCGCTTGATGGATTGATATACAGAATAAGGCAATCTGTGGATATTCCCGGTATAAAGACAATAAATGGCGTTAAGACTCCGGGATCCGCCGAAGTGGAAATAATTGCCGATATGCCTGGAGATAAATATAATATGAAGCTAAGTGATTTTAAGGGCGATTTTAAAATCCCCGGTTTTAAAGGTACGACAAAATACGACAGTTTTTATGGACGGCTTAGCGCCGATCTTTCCGGAGGATTTATCGGCAAGGTCTCTTCAGTTTCTGATCAAAAGCTTTCTGCCGGAAGAGAAGAATTGAAAAACACCTTAAGCGAGAGCTTGATAAAAGATATTTACCTTCAAAAGACGGATCAATCTTTTATTTTTAAAGACAATTATTTTATTCAATTTTCAGATTTGCCGGATTCTTCGGTGAATACAGATTATAAAATAACCGAAGAGGCGGTTATCTATGCGATTATATTCAACAAAGATGAACTCTCGTCATTTATAGCAAAAAATAAAATTAAAGATTTTGACGGGTCAAAAACGGATATATTATGGAATGACAACATACAAGCGGTGATTTCAGGCAACACGCCGAAGCCATGGACGGAAAATTCTCTGAAAATAAAATTAGCCGGAGATGCCGATATAGTCTGGTCATATGACAAAGAAGGAATCCTGTCTGCCATCAGTGGACAGAATAAATCAATACTTAAAGATATACTTGATGAAAATAAAAACTCCATAGTTGAAATAAAAGCAAGCATTAATCCGATATGGAAACAGACTTTTCCGGAAAATATCAAAAAAATAAAACTGATTGATTCTGTAAGAGACAATCTAGCTCGCTGATTTGACTATTACGGGTTTTTTGTTATTATTGTTTTAAGTTAATTATAGATGCAATCATCAAAGAAAATTAAGCAAACCGAAACCGGCACGGTATTAGAAGCTTTCCCAAATACATTGTTCAAGGTAAATCTTGATAATGGCAAAGGAGAAATCCTCTCATATCTTGCAGGTAGGTTGAGACTCAACAGAATCAAAGTATTGATAGGAGACAGGGTGGAAGTCGTGCTTGATGAATATGGCGGAAAAGGCAGGATAATAAGGAGATTCTAAAGAAATTATATGAAAGTAAAAGCATCAGTAAAAAAAATCTGCGCCAAATGCAAGGCGGTCAGGAGAAAAGGCAGAGTTTATATAACTTGCACATCAAATCCTAGGCATAAGCAAAGGCAAGGCTAGGTCACTTTAGGGGGTTGATTTTTTATGAGAGAAATGCTATTGTAGCTTTTCACGATTGAGTTAACGATCTATGCGTATAGCAGGTATAACAATCCCAGAAAATAAGAGATTGAAAGTAGGTTTAACGGTGCTTCACGGCATCGGTTTTCCTTTGGCAAAAACCATACTTGCGAAAGCAAAAGTTGATGCAGACTCAAAACCAAAAGACATAAATGCGGACGATGAAGCTAGAATCAGAAAGATATTTGAAACAATAAAGATTGAAGGGGATTTAAGAAGAGAAGTTGGCGCAAATATAAAGAGACTCAAAGATATTAAAAGCTATAGAGGTTCAAGGCATATGAAGAAACTTCCAGCAAGAGGCCAAAGAACAAAAACAAATTCAAGAACGCTTAGGGGTAATGTAAGAAAGACGATGGGAACCGGAAGAAAGGCTCCAGAAAAAACATAAAGATAATTTAATTTTAAAATGGGTAAAAAAAAGATAGTAAAAACAGATGCGCCTGAAGTAAAAGAAGGCGACAAGAGCGCTGTTAAAAAAGCGCCAGAAGTAAAGCAAGTCTCAAAGAGATCAATTGCTTCTGGGATTTTGTATGTTAAGTCAACTTACAATAATACTCTGGTTCTTTTGACTGATAAAAAAGGCAACGCTCTTTTGTCATCTTCTGCCGGAGCAATGGGTTTCAAAGGAGCAAAAAAGGGCACACCATTTGCAGCCGCAAAAGTAGGAGAAGTTCTTGGAGAGAAAGCCGGCGAGATGGGGCTTAGGGAAATTGATGTCGTGGTCAAGGGAGTCGGTTCAGGAAGGGAATCCGCAATAAGAGGTTTTACGTCAAAAGGCATAAATATTACAAATATTAAAGATGAAACCCCTGTTCCTCACAACGGACCTCAGCCTAAAAAGCCAAGAAGAGTATAAAAATATATGATAATAGGACCAAAATATAAAATAGCAAGAAGATTGGGGCCAAACGTGTTTGATAAGACACAGACCCAGAAGTTTGCTATGAGAGCTGATTCAAAGGGCGCAGTAAGAGGCAAGAAAGCCGGTTCAGATTTTGGCATACAGCTTATTGAAAAACAAAAAGCAAGATTGACATACGGACTGGGAGAAAGACAATTCAAGAACATTGTTGAAAATATCATAGAAAAAGGAAGTGGAAACATGAATGAAGCTTTTATCCAAGAATTGGAAACAAGATTAGACAATGTCATATATAGATTGGGTTTTGCCTCAACAAGACAAGCGGCAAGACAGATGGTCAATCACGGACATATAAATGTAAACGGCGAAAGACAGACGGTTCCAAGTTATAAAGTAAAACCGGGTGATGTTGTCGGAATTAGAGAAAATAGCAAACAAAAAGCATTATTTAAAGATATTTCAGAGAAATTAAAAGAACAAAAAATACCTTCCTGGCTTGCGCTTGATATGGATAAAAAACAGGCTAAAGTGCAGGGTTTGCCAAAGATTCCAGAAAACGAGATATCGTTTGATATTTCGCAGATATTTCAATATTACAGCAAGTAAAATTTCATAAGATTTATTAATTTATTAGTTTTAATTAAAAACAAAAAAATGCCTGAACATTATAAAATATTATTGCCATCAAAACCAAAAATCATTTCTGAGGAGGATTTTGAAGGTGTCTATGAAATAGACGGTCTCTATCCGGGATATGGACACACTCTTGGTAATTCATTAAGGAGAATAATCCTTTCCTCAATCCCTGGAGTTGCTATGACTTCAGTCAAAATAAAGGGTGTAGATCATGAGTTCTCAACACTTAAAGGAGTAAAGGAAGACATTGTAAATATAATTTTGAATTTGAAATTAATAAGATTTAAGTTTGTTAATGATGAACCACAGACAGTTGAACTGAAAATAAAAGGGATCAAAGATGTAACAGCTGGAGACATAAAAGTTCCTGGACAGGTTGAAATCTTGAATCCTGATCAACATATTGCAACCATAACCGATAAAGACACAGAACTTATCATAGAAATGAGACTTCAAAAAGGCTTGGGTTTTATACCGAAAGAAGTTTTTCAAAAAGATAAAGTTGAGATAGGAATGATAGCTCTTGATGCCATATTTACTCCTATGAGAAGAGTAAATTATGAAGTGGAAAATATGAGAGTTGGCGACAGAACAGATTTTAATAAACTTAGAATAACCATAAAGACAGACGGTTCTATAACTCCAAAAGAAACTCTTGAAAAATCAGTCTATACTATTATAGAACAGCTTAAAGCTATCGTCGGTTTTGAAGAGCCGGTCTTAGCAAAAGAAAGCAAAAAGAAAGATTTAGACGAAGGCCCTTCAAAAGAAGTTGATGCGGAATTCCTCAAAACAAGAGTAGAAGCTTTGAATTTTTCTGTAAGAACGACCAATGCGCTTTCAAAAGCCAACATCCGAACTCTTGGTGGTCTTGCAAAAAAGAAAGAGGAAGATTTGAAAGATATAGAGGGCATGGGTTCAAAAGGAATACAAGAAATCAAGAAAGTCCTTTCAAACTTTGGAATTACTTTAAAATAAAAACATGTTACACGGCAACAAAAACAAACAATTAAGCAGAAAACAAGGCCCAAGAAATGCGCTTGTAAAAACTCTTGCCGTATCATTTTTTAG
>CAYPMZ010000017.1:0-8840 GCA_964412245.1 uncultured Candidatus Saccharibacteria bacterium | reverse complement strand
CTCTAATTTAATAAATGGGAGACATATGGGATTTGCACCCATGATAACTCCTCCACAGGGAGCTGTGTTACTACTACACTAATGCCTCCATATTTGTATTTATAGCAGTTTTCTATATGAAAATCTACTTATTTTTAGAATCACCATCTTTTTCCAAACCCAGACAAACAGAATTCATACAATATCTTTTTCCGGTTTTTGTCGGACCATCCGGAAAAACGTGTCCAAGATGTGAACCGCATCTTGTGCAAAGCGCTTCAGTGCGCCTCATGCCATGGGCAGTATCTTCTTTTAGTTCTATTGCGCCAGGCAAAGCTTCATCAAATGACGGCCAGCCCGTGCCGGAATCAAATTTTGCTTTTGAAGAAAAAAGCTTGTTGCCGCAAGCCATGCAGGTATAATATCCTTTGCTCTTTTCATTTAAAAGTTTCCCGGAGAAAGGCGCTTCTGTTCCTTTTTCACGCATAACTCTGTATTGCTCCGGCGTAAGTTTCTTTCTAAATTCTTCTTCTTTCATATCTTTAATTTAACATATCCTTAAAAACTTGAGAATTTAAGGATAGTGTTCTATTTGTTATTTTCCTCTAATAAATTGGCAAATCTTTTTTGAACTTTTTCCAATTTTGGATTTATTATTACTTCACAGTAAGGATTGCTTTGATTATTTTCAAAATAATTTTTGTGATAATTCTCGGCTTCGTAAAATTTATCAAGCGGCTGGACTTCAGTCACGATTGGACTGCCCACTTTGTTAGACTTGTTTATTTCCTTTATAAAATCTTCTGATTCTTTCTTTTGCTCATTGTTAGTATAGAAAATCACAGATCTGTATTGGGTGCCTACGTCATTTCCTTGCCTATTTAGCGTGGTTGGATCATGGCTTCCAAAAAATATTGTTAGCAAATCTCTGAATTTAACAATGTCGGAATTGTATTCTATTTTTACAACTTCAGCGTGGCCGGTATTACCAGAACAGATTTGCTCGTAAGTAGGATTAGGATTTTTCCCTCCGGAATATCCCGGCAATACGGAGACGACTCCTTTCATCATTTTAAAAACTGCTTCTGTGCACCAAAAACATCCGCCGCCAAAAACTATTGTTTCTTTTTTCATAAATTAATTTTATGGTGCCTGGGACAGGACTTGCACCTGCAAAGGATTGCTCCCGCTACCACCTCAAGGTAGTGCGTCTTCTAGTTTCGCCACCCAGGCATTAGAAATTTATAATATACTTAAAGACTGGCTTTTTCAAGCAAAAATCCGCTTTTGGCGGATTTTTGCTTTTCACAATTACTGTATACTCAATACTTTATACTGTTTTCACTTCTGCTTTCTTGGTATCCGTATTACTTTCTTTTCTTACTTGCAGAAGTTCGCTCTTCAAATGTTTTCTCAATTCTTTTGTGGCTTTTTCTCTGACATAATAAAGTTTTGATCTCTTGGCATTTGATTTTTTCAAAACCTCTATTGAATCAATAGCCGGAGAATACAAAGGAAAAATTCTCTCAACGCCCACTTCATCTATAACTTTTCTTACGGTAAAAGTTCCTCCCGCTTCTTTGCCATGCTTTATGGCCAAAATCATCCCCTCAAAAGCTTGAAGTCTTGTCTTGTCCCCTTCTTTGATTTTCTGCCACACGCGGATAGTATCCCCAGACCTCATATCAATCTTTTTTCTTGCTTCAATATCCACCGGCGACATAACAACATTTTTCAATTCCATAGTGAAAGTAATTTAGCATAATTGTTCATTTTTCGCAATGAAGAATTTTGCCAGACTATTTTCCAATTTTTTTCAAAGCTTTTTCAAAATCTTCAGGATAAGGAGCGACTATTTTCAAAAGTTTCCCAGAAGGCAAGTTGATTTCCAATTCTCTTGCATGAAGCGCTGTTCTTTTAAAACCTAGCTGGCCTCTTTTCTTCAAATAAAAATCTGACGCATATAAATCATCCATCAAAACCGGATGATCCAAGGATTTAAAATGAACCCTGATCTGATGTGTCCTTCCCGTCTTTGGTATCGCTTCAATAAAAGTTATTCCATCAGTTCTTTTTAAAACTTTAAAATAAGTTGTTGCTTCTCGCATTTCACCTCTCGCTCCTCTTTGAGCAGACCATTTTCTAAAGTCATGCGGACTTCTTCCCATCGGTCTGTCTATCATTCCCCTGTCTTCTTTTAAATCACCGTAAACAAAAGCTTGATAGACTTTATGAACTTTTCTTTCTTTAAATTGCTCTTTTAAGAATTCGTAAGATTTTTTATTCTTGGCAATTATTAATATGCCTGTGGTATTTTTATCTATCCTGTGAACTATTCCCGGGCGAAGTATTTTTGCGCCGTTTGATAAAACTACCGGTTCTCCGACATTTTTTGTACTTGGATATTTTTTTAAGATCCAATCGACTAAAGTCTTGCCTTTAGTTCTTCCATCAGGGTGAACAATAATCCCTGCGGGTTTGTTTATAACAACAACGTCCTTGTCTTCATATAGAATGGGGATTTTCATAAATTCTTTACATCAATCTTAGATATTTTCTTTAACAAATCATTCAGATCGTCAAAATCAATCACTAATTTTACCATGCCGGGTAAATAAGTGCCTTTAACACCAGATTTTATTGCCATGATAATAGGAATATTCTTTGCAAGACTGTAACCGACTTCCATAAGCATTCCTTCACTTTTCCCTTCCGAGGTAATCAACACAAACACCAATCCAACATTATTTAGTGTTTTGAAAGCATCAAAGACATAATCTTGTGGTTTGAAATTTTTTGAACGAGCTTCAAAACCTTTCTCAAGTATATTGCAATAAGCATCTACGCCGATTTCTTTTAATTTGTTTTGTATTGGTACAAGGAGATTCTTTAAATCTTTCTCATTCTCCCCTGTAAATCTATAAGAAATAAATCCTTTCATAAAATTATGTGGGCGCTAAGGGATTCGGTCACAGATAATTTTCTGCTGAAAATTTCTGCGACCCCGACTCGCGCCGTCGCGCTCCATCTTTCAAATCCCTAAAAACATAAAAGTTTTTGTGGGCGCTGAGGGATTTGAACCCCCGACCCTCTCAGTGTAAATGAGATGCTCTAACCAACTGAGCTAAGCGCCCGATATTTATTAACCTAAATTTGTAAACGTGCATTATAGCCAAAACAGCTAAGCGCCCAATTTCAACATGCTACATGAAAAATCAGAAAAAACCAAATCAATCTAAATGGTGAGGGCGCATCGTTCCGAAGAACGATGCGCCCTGTTACCCATCTGAACGAGGGGTATGGTTCTTGTTCTGCCCAGCTTCTCTAAAACAATAGAGAGAGGTGCAATTACCCATTTAGGAGTTCTCTTTCGAGAACTCACCCTGTCGTCCATTTGGAATTTGTGAACTAGTCGCGGTTGTTGGGGGCGAATGCCTCCTCGACCAGCTCTCGAACCAACCCTTCCGCGAACTCCATTGCCTCTTCGGTTGTGATGCCGATGGCTTTGGCAGTGTTGCCGATCTGCCGACGAATATTCGGTGAGAGTCGGACACCTTCCTCGCGAAGTTTGTTCTTGAGATAGGCAAGAGCAATCTGCCCCTTGCGTGCTTCGTCCATTGTTGCCTCCTTCAAAGTACTTTTCCACGAAACCTTCGTGTTAGGGTTTCTAAGTCCATCTCAGAAACAACTAAATAATACCATAGAATATGTTGTTGTCAAGTAAAAATTCCGGTAGGAGTATCTCCCTCAACTAAAACTTTTTCGTCAAAAAGTTTTATCTGGGCACCGGCTCGCGGTTTTGCCTGCTGATAAAACATCGCTCTGCCGTTCGATTCCTACACGCAAGCAAGTAATCTTGCTTGCTCAAGAGCACAAAATAAAAAAACGCTTTTCAGCGTTTTTTTATTTTGTGCCCTCGGTAGGAATCGAACCTACATCAAAGCCTTAGAAGAGCCTGGTTCTGTCCATTGAACTACGAGGGCTTACTTTTACCTCTACCCCAACTTTTCTGTTCCTTATATGTCTTGCGTCTGTGACAATTTGCACAACGTATCTCACATTTGTTAATTTCACGTTCCACAGACTCCCACGAATAATGTCCTGAGAGCATTCTTCCGACGATTTTAAATTTGTTTTTAGAGTTTTTATGATCAAACTCCAATACGATCGGATCTTTCTCTCCACAATCAATGCATGCTTTTTCAGAGAGGAAAGCGAATAATTTTTCTCGTACTTTTATGCGATGCCTCTTTTGCGCAGCATAAAGATTTTTTCTGTCTTTGTATGGCACATATGGATTATATCATACAATTCTAACCCGACCTAAAAAATCGATATCCCGTGCAAAGATAATCTAACATTCTTATATAGATGGGTCAATTGAAGGCTCAATTTTAAGGCTGGAAATTTTTGCCGATTTTGATTCAAAATTTTCAATCAATTTTTTCAGCGCGTCTGTTTTAAGATTTTCCAGATTAAGTTCATCTTTACTGACACTTACATACATGTCTCCATTTGCAATTCTCTCATAAGTAATGAGATCGAAAGACAGAACAGAAATAATCATAATTAAAAAAAGCGCAATCAGAATAATCCAGTCCCTCTTCGGATTTATAATTTTATTTGAATTAAAAAATTTTCCTACAAAAAAATTATTGAAAAATGAGTTTATTTTTCTAATCATATATTTTTTAATTTAAGAGCCGTAAAATCAACATCAGCCGACCATATAGACACCTTCCTGCCGGAAACCACGGCATCGGATGTTTTATTCAATGATATATTTTTTACATCTATCTTTAATGGATAATTTTCAAGCAATTTCAAGAAATATTGAACATTTCCCCATCTGCCGAGAACGCTTATTTTTACCCTTACAAACTCCGTATTTATAGCGCCCGTTCCGTCAGATGATTCATAAGCTATGGACTGTATATTTGATTTTAAACTGCTGCTTGAGACCAAATCGTCAAGAGTTTTCAAGAAATCCGCGACATTATTTGCTCCTATAAAATATCCGTAAAACTTATTTTCATAATTTTTGCTATCTTCAACGTCTTTTTTCATAAGAGCCAGCGTTTCTTCCTTTTTGATCTCAGTTTTTATCTGATCTATCTTATTAACCGTATCGGATATCTGATTTGCCGTGAATGAATATAAAATCGCAAAAATAGCAACAATAATTATGTCTAGGATTATTAACGATATTAAAGATGCTTTTGTTTTTGTCTTTATCATCCTATTTTTTATTATAAACGAGGGTTATCGTAAATTGAGCATCGGTATTTTTTATCAAATCGGAAATAGGCAGATCTACGCTGTAAAATGAATCGTCATTTTTCAGATCGTTATCAAACATAGTCAGATCATCTCTTGTTTTTGCGACCCCGCTTATTATTATTTTTTCCGATGCCGAATTGTCTTTTGATATGGATATGGAAGATATCTGAATATTCTTATTTTTCAATGAGATTATCTTCTGGATCATATCACTCATCAAAATAGACGCCGTTTTTTCATTTGAAAGCATCCCCACCATGGCATTTATCTTTTTTATCAGCTCGGTTGGATCCTGATTTTTGCTTCTATCAGCCACCTTGATAGATTCAAGCTGATTATTCACAGTTTGATTTTTATATTTGGAGAAAATAGCCGAAGGGATAAAAAGAAATATCAGAATAACTGCGGAGGAAAATAAGAAAACTAAAAATATGACAAATACTCTTGATAAATATTCGGCTATGACTTTTTTCCTATTATTTTGCGGGAGGAAACTAAGCATGTTTTATGTTTTTTAAAGAATTAACTACAAGGCCGATCGGCACTGTAAATCCCAAAGAGTCTTGAAATTTCAAGTTCGGTATATAGTCCTTCAAGTCAAAAGCATTAACCCAGACATTTGCCAAAACAACTTCAGTGCTGAAACTTTGGCTTATATAGCTAGTCAAGCCGGGCAAAATGGAGCTCTTTCCGCACAAGACAATCTGATCTATTTTGTCCGACAAAAAGCTCTTTTTATCGCTTGCCTTTGACACAAGATATTCGTCAAACTTTCTGACTTCATCTTTTATAATAGAAAAAATATTGAGCAAAGTCTCAAAAGAACCGTCGCCGGAGGTCGCATCCCGCGCCAGAAGACTCTCAGAAAGATTGCCGCTTGCATCATACGCGGATGGATCCGTCTTTAACAAGCTTTGTTTAATAAGATTATTGCCAATGGCTATAGTTGAAGTAAATCTTGTATTTCCATCAACCACAAGCGATAAGGTGGTGTAATCATCTTTTATATTTATAATAATGGAAGTCTTGTGATAATTTTTTGATATCACAGACTTAGCGGCCATTCTTGATTCTATTTCAAATGAGAGTGGCGTAAGGCCGGCCAAATCAAAAACCTCGGCATAATTTGCAATTACTTTCTTGGGGATTGCGGAAACACTGACAAAAACATCTCCGTCCATGTCTTTTTTATCTCTCAATAGATGATACTCAAATGAGACTTCATCGGCTTTGATAGGAATATATTCTTCAAGCTTAAATTCCACGGCCTGCCTCACATCCGCGTCTTTCTTCAGATTCGGTATCTGGGTATAAAACATATAAGTCTGTTCTTCAGATATGGACGTGCTTATGAAATCCGCCGATATTTTATTTTTCAGTTCAGACAGCGCTTTTATCAAAAGTTTTTTATTTAAAATTTCTCCATTTTTTACGACACCTTCAGCAAACGGGATCTCTCCAAAATTTTTCAGTAAAAGGTTTCCTCTTTTATTGGAGAATTCTATATATCTGACAGAGCTGTTGCATATTTCCACGCCAGCCACCGGCATTATAAGATAATTTGGGGGATAAAATAGATTATTAAGGAAATTTGTCTTCATAAAATTGAGTCAGCTCAATTATAACAAAAAATTTCCCGAATAAGAAAGAGCCCGGATTATTATGTAATTATAATCCGGGCTCTCAATCTAGCGAATCTTCTTGGCGATTCCCCTACTGATCAGTCTCTCGGCAAGCTTCCTTGTGAAATAGAAAGGAATGCCGCTTCTCACCATCCTTCTTCCACTCTCGCCAAGAATCCCCGTCAGGAAAATCGCTTCCGGATCCACGATCTTCACTTTGACGGGATCGGGAACATAGCAGTGCGTTCTCAGAAACTTCGGAACCACCATGAATTTGAGCTTCACCTTGAACCCAACTTCTTTCATGTTATCTCTCCTTTGGCTGGTTTGGAAAATAATACTTTAAAGACCTGTAAATCTGCTTTTACATTATCACTTATAAAAAGCTGGTCAAATGGACTACTTCCTAGACCTTACCCATTCATATAGCAAAGGTAAGAATGAGACAAAAATTATCACGATTATTATCGGCAATAAATATTTATCTATATCAGAAATTGAACTGCCTAGGAAATATCCGGAAAATATTAATACAAAAGACCAAACAAATCCGCCCACAATATTGTAGGTAATAAAATTTTTATATTTCATATCGGCAACTCCTGCCACTATCGGCGCAAAAGTCCTGACTATCGGGACAAATCTGGCTAGGAAAATGGTTTTATTACCGTACTTGTCATAAAATTGCTGGGCTCTTACTATATGTTTTCTATGGAAAAAGATTGAGTTTTCTTTTACAAATATTTTCGGACCGACTTTCTTTCCAAACCAATACCCGGTGCTATCCCCGAGTACTGCAAATATAAAAGCTCCGACTGTGAGAATAGCTATATGCAGATAATTCTGTGAAGCGAGTATTCCGGCAGCAAATAGCAAAGAATCGCCCGGTAGGAAAAACCCGAAGAAAAGCCCCGACTCGGCAAAAACAATAAAAAATATGCCGAGAAGCCCCGCAGTCTTTATTATAAATATCGGATTAAGCAATTCCATATCATTATTAAAATAACGATTTTGCCTTTTGTGCAAAAGGCAAAATCTATCTTATTGTCATAAATTCATCTATAAATTTACAAAAGATTTTTCCGTAAGGGCTTATAGAGTATTCCATATTTTCTTTATTCCTCTTTTTTGAAACAAGACCGGCGCTTACCAGCTTGCTTGCGTGGTCGCCGGCAGTAAAGTAATTCATGTTTAGTCTTTCGGTGATACTGTCCATAACAATGGAAGGATATTTTCGTATTAATAGGATCATCTCAATTCTTTTATGATTTGCGACACCTTTTATATGTCGCTCAACTTGTTTAGATGTTTTAATCATTGATTAATCTTACCACACTTAACCTAACCCGCTTACATTTTGCCTTTTGTGCAAAAGGCAAAATGTGTCTTGTGTGAGTGTTATAAGATAGATTTATTCGTAGACATTCGTAAATTAGTATTATTCGTTAATTCGCAAACTAACCGAGTTTGGTGCCGGGTTCAATGTTGTCTGGCAGTTCCATGAGGGCGAATTGATCTGTGCTATGCACGGCAAGTATCATTCCATTGCTTTCTAGGCCCATCATTTTGCGAGGTTCGAGGTTTGTAACGAAAGCTACTTTTTTTCCGATGAGAGTCTGTGGGTCTGAAAAATACTTTGCGATGCCGGAAAGGATTTGCCTCGGCGTTCCCTCTTTGAAATCTACAGAGAGCTTGAGGAGCTTGTCAGAGCCAGCAACAGGTTCGGCAGAAAGTATTTTTCCCACTCTCATCTCAATTTTTAAAAAATCATCAATACTTATCTTGCCAGAAAGAGATTTTGCCTTTTGTGCCAAAGGCAAAATCTCTTTCTGTTGGTTATCTTTTCGGTTTTTTGCTTTGTCTAGAAATGTTTGGAGGATGATGGAGGCGGCGGAAGCGTCTAGCATGTCTGTTTTGCTAAAAGTTTTTTCCACGTCCATGGATGTCATAAACTTCGGC
>CAYPMZ010000016.1:0-9379 GCA_964412245.1 uncultured Candidatus Saccharibacteria bacterium | reverse complement strand
ATATCATCCGCTTTTTTATCCTTTTTTAATTTTCTCCAGAACAGGATTGATTCAACGGTTAATTTAGTTTCAAAAAGTATAAGGCAAGAAATAATCAGCACCGCTATGAGAATTACTACGCTTGTATAATATCCGAATAATTTTAAAAGGGGAGTAGAGATGAGCCAGCCAAGCCGGCCTCCCTTTGCCGTCCAATATGTTACCGACACAAGATCGATCAGACCCAGTCCGGAGATAAAAAATAATACTCCGCCGAAGACTTTTGTTTTATTGAATTCTTTTTCTTCGCCTCTCAAAAATGAAATGCTCAACAGAATAAAAAAGACGGGTATCAAGTAATAGCCAATCCCCAAAAGCACGGAAAGCAGTTGATACATCTTGTCTCCGGCGATGCCGGCTTTTTGAAACGATGCGAGGGTAAAGATTACAGATAAGACGAAAAATATGACAGCAAATATTCCTTGTTTAGTGTCGCTTTTTATCTTACTCAAAAAACCGGGTCCTGACCTCGCCCTGGATTTTTCTTTTTGTTTTGAAGTCATAAAATAAGCAGAAAGTTTATAAAGTAAAAAGTTTATTAAAGTAAATTAAAACCAGTCAGTATAACTTTTTCTCTTATTAATTATAACATCTCAACAAGAAAATTTCTTATTAATTTGATTGAACTTTTTAGACTTTTCGCTCCATATCCTTACAACTCATATGTCCTTGACATAATTAACTCATTATGGTATTATGTCCTTAAACATCTTTACAATATTTATTGGAAGTAATATCATAGACACAGAAGAAAATACTCGTTGTCCTTAACAGCTTAAAGGACAAATCAAAATAAACTAAAAGTATATAAAGGACATAAATCGCACATAGGTATTTCAATATAAGACAATCATATGGACAAACCGAATCAAAACAACAATTTAATCAACATAGAAAATAACTCTTTAGCCAAGGTAGATATTAACGTTCTTTTCTCCGGGGATTCTTACGGACTCTTTCTATTTAAAAAGACGGAAAGAATAGTTACGGCAATATACCTCCTAACCAGTCTTATGTCCGATAAGGAACCGATGAAAGAAAGATTGAGAGCTCTCGCCACAGAAATGCTTGGAAGCGCGCTTGCAATGTCCGAGAGAGTTTGGGGAGAAGAGACTCATCAAAAAAATCTTTTAAGCACAGCATCCGAGATCTCCGTGCTTTTTGATATAGCGGCAAACACAAAAATGATATCAAGAATGAATCATGAAATAATCAATTCGGAACTCCAAAAACTGGTTAATTTTCTGGTTACATCATCCTCAAATTATTCTTCGGCGAAAATTGCTTTTGAACCCAGTCTTTTTGACGGTAATTACGATTATATTCCGGAACAAAATTATCAGATAAAGGCAGATCTGCAGAGAGATAATTCCGCTACTCCAGAGCTTTCTAAAGGACATACAGATATAAAGGACAATTCAAGAAATAATAATGTCTCTGATAAGACTGCCATGAAGAAATCAGTAAGAGGTGAAAAAAATGTAAAGGACAAAAGCAATAGACAAAGTATTATTCTCTCTATGCTTAAAAGCGGAGCGAAGCTTAATGTAAAAGATTTTGCCAAGCATATAAAGAATTGCAGTGAAAAGACCATACAAAGAGAGCTTATCAGCATGGTCTCTAGGGGTGTCCTAAAGAAAGAGGGGGAGCGCAGATGGTCTAAGTATTTTCTTGCATAAAGGCAGAAAATACAGCTTGTAGCTTTTTAGCTTGTTAGGAAATTAAAAACAAGAGGGGGTTTTGCGAAGCAAAACCCCCTCTTGTTTTTCAGGTTGTTTTGTGCAAGAATGATTTGGTGGTTGCTTATTAATTTGTTTGTTGCGAAAAAGGCATTTTTTAGCTTTTTTAATAAGCTAAAAAGCTACAAGCTACAAACTGATTTTCAGTTATCCACAGTTATGTATTTTGCTAGTTTTTCTAACAGGATATATAATGTAATTTGAGGTCAGAGTTGCATCTAAAAAGTGCTTTTCTTATCTCAAAAACAGACAGATTAAAAACCTGTCTGCTTGTGGCGATTTGTAAAATTCGCCATTACAGAAATACTGATCCGGGGCAAGCTCAAGCTCCATTGTCAGTGGTCGAGAACTTTGACAATTGAATAGTCGGAAACTTCAGAAAGTCAGTTTAGTTTATGCAAACTAATCCGTCTTTTTTGTGTCGAACTTTGATGCAAAAAACTTTCACCTGCTCAAGGTGGAGGCGTATCCGAGAATATAAAAAAGAGGGAATAGTAGAAAGAAAGTCGCGCGCGCAATATGTCGGCCGCGTGTCATCTCAAGTCTTTTGTTCGCCTTCGTTGGCGGTATGAAGATTTAAGAATATAGATATTCGTCAGCATTAAAATAAAAAGTTTTTAGTCGAAACTTATATTTTGCTCGAAAGAGTTCGCTGGCGAGAAAATAAGAGATTGCTTTCCAAAGTTATTAGCTTTTATCAGTTAAGTTCGGGAAAGTTTTTTCTTTAAGTTAAAATTATAAATTAAAATATGAATATAAATAGATTCAGAAAAGCGATTGCCGTCGCTACCAGCTTGGTAGTCGGTTTATCACTTGCTGGCTCAGCTATGGCTTTGACATCCGCTGATATTTCTATGCTTCAAGCAGCAGGAATCATCAACGCTTCTCAAGCAGCAAGCTTGTTAGCATCAATCGGAGGTTCATCAGCAGTTACAGGAGACTATGTTTTCACTTCAAACATGACAGTTGGAAGCAAGGGTGTTGCAGTAACTGCTTTGCAACAGGTTCTTGTTAACCAAGGATACCTAGTTATGCCAACAGGCGTACCTATGGGATACTTCGGTGCTTTGACAAGAGCTGCTGTAATAAAATTCCAGTTAGCAAAAGGTATAGCTCCAGCAGTAGGTTATGTTGGTTCTATAACAAGAGGAGTTCTTAACGGAATGGCAACTGGCGGAAATGGAACAGTAGTTTACGCAAATGGTACAGACTTGAAAGTTTCTCGTGCTGTAACATCACCTGCATCAGGCGCTATCATTGCCGGTCAAGCTGCAGCTGATCTTGCTGAATACACTTTCACAAACACTTCAAATGTTCCAGCAGTTGTTACAAATGTCACTCTTATGAGAGGCGGAGTATCAGCTGATGCATCACTTGCAAATGTTTATTTGTATCAGGGTGCAGTTAGAATAACTGATGGAGCTACAGTTTCATCAGGTAAAATTACATTCAACGCTGGCACAGGACTATTTACAGTCCCTGCAGGATATTCAATCACAATAGCAGTTAGATCAGATATTGATACTTCAGCTTCAGCCGGTTCAATCATTAATGTTTCTCTTACAGGGGTAACATCAAATGTTCCGGTTTCAGCCGTATATCCAATAACTGGTGCTTCAATGTCAGTTGCTACTGTAACTGATCTTGCTAGTGCGACATCAACTCTAACTTCACTATCAAACGGTGGTGATATACAAGCCGGTTCAATGAATCAGACAGTATGGTCAACATATCTATCTGTTTCAGGAAGATCAGTTTGGTTAAAGAGCTTGGCTGTTAAAGTTATCGGTTCAATTCCTTCTGATGCGCTTCAGAACCTGACTCTTTATGTTTCAGGCACTCAAGTTGCAAAAGCTCTAGGAGTTGATGCAAACGGAATGGTCACTTTTGATCTTTCAGCAGCGCCTTACAAGATTGATTCAGCAAGAACCATTGAAGTAAGAACCGATGTTGTAAAAGGTTCATCAAGAACATTTATAGTATCGCTTCAAAACGCTTCAGACCTACAAATTGTTGATTCTAACTACAACGTTGGCATCACAGTTGGTCTATCCGGAACTCAAAATTCCGGCACATGGACGGTTAACGGAACAACAGGGGGCACAGTTGTTGTAACAACTGACTCATCCCTAAGTTCTGGTGATGTAATCACAGGAGCTACAAACGTTCCTTTAGCTAGATACACTTTGAAAGCATATGGTGAGGATATTAAAATTTCTCAACTTAATGCAACAACGACACATGTCGGAGGATTACAAAATGCCGCTTTGTATGCTAACGGTGTTCAAGTCGGAAGCACACAGACATTGGCAAATGGTGGAGCCGCAAAGTTATTCAACTTAGGTTCATCATTGATCCTTGTCGCCGGTCAATCAGTCACTTTGGAATTGAGAGCTGACATCAAGAATGCAGATGGTACAAATGCAACCACAACAGGTGGCGGCGAAGTATTTACATCTGAAATTGATGGTGTCGCAGGTAATGCCCAGGGTAGAGATTCATCAGCGTTGTCAACAACAACAGGAGCATTTGGAACAGCTGGTCCTACAATGACAGTAAAAGCTGCAGGTGTAACACTTGCAAAGAATACTTCTTATCAGGATCAATCAACACTTCCAAATCAGGCATTCAAAATTGGTTCATACACAGTGCAAACAACTTCAGCAGAAGGTATAACACTTTCCGGCTTAACGGTTACATTGAATGGTGCTGATGCAGGAGCATATACAAATCTTTCAAACTTGTATGTCGTTTCCGGCTCATACACATCATCTTCTGTAAATCCTTCAAGCTCAAATGTTAACAACTTCACGCTAAGCAACTTCACCGTTGCGGCAAACAGCTCAAGAACAATAGATATTTATGCTAACCTTGGCGCATCTACATCAGGTCTTGCTTCAACATCCCTAACCATTTCTGGTTACGGTATAAACAGCAATACTTTGGTTTCAAAGACAGCCGTAGGTCAGACAATATCTTTAGGTTCTGGTTCAGTTGCTGCACCAACATTGAAAGCCGGTTCATTCACAGTTACACCTAGGTTCGTAGTTGGCGGTTCATCATTTGTAAACGGTACATTGAACTTTATATCTTCAAATGGCACTTCTTACATAAATGAATTGACATTTACTAACGAAGCTTCAGGCACTTCAGCTAGCGGAATCGTTTCCGTTACTGTAGGCGGTGTAACAGCCAATATGTCTGCAGGAACATCAACAATTACAGGTCTAAATATTCCAGTAGCAATTGCTCCTGGTACAAATGTCCCTGTAACAGTTGCCTACAACAATGTGGCTTACACAAACGGAGTACCAAGCAATGAAACTGCAGGTCTTGAACTTACAGGATTCAAATTCACATCTGGTAATTCACAGACATCAACAACAACAATTGCTGTTGATACAAATTTGATGACATTGCTTAATTCCGCACCTAGAGTAACCTTGCCAAATTCAAGCGCAACTCTAAGCGGTGGTAATCAGAAGCTTGCAAGCATAACCGTAGCTGTTGATTCACAGGATCCAGCAGGTCAAATCACACTTTTGACCTTGCCTATATCCATCACAACAACAGGTACAGCTACTGCGCAGGACAGCGGTTCTATGACGGTTAAAGTTAATGGTACAGACCTTGTATCCAATGGTCAGGCAACCGTAGATGCTTTGAGTTCTTCTAGCATCACAACTACTGCCGGAACTGCTACTACAACAATTCACTTTGTTGGCGGTTACGACATACCAAAGGGCACATCTGTAACGTTTGACTTCTACGATACCGCTGATGGTGGAGCTACAGCTGGCTCAGTCTCAACAAGACTTGGAGGATCAAGCTTAGTCACATTCAACGATACAATTGGAAGCTCAACAGCCGTTGTAACAGGTTCACAGATCTACAATTATTCGACAACGGATAATTCGACCTTGACCTTCTAATAACCACTTGTGATCCGACACCTTTAATAAGGTGACGGATGGTTAAGGAAAAGCCCCGCTTCTCGAAAGAGAAGCGGGGCTTTTCTGTTGTTACAAAACCGCCTCTCTTGGGCGGTTTTTGTTTTGCCCAAAATTAATACAAACCCTGAGGCTCCACCTCGGGGTTGGAGGATAACCAAGGACTCACCTTTGTAGCTTACAAAGGGGAGTCCTTGGTAGCTACTTCTTTAAAACTCCGCGAAGGTGAAACCTTCGCGGGTTTTTTAATTATCAACAGTTGACATGTTAAATACTTCTTTGGCTATTGTATAATTATGGGTGTAAAAGTCTTTAGTTTTTTATTAATTATTATTTAACTATTAAAATATGAAATCTATTAGATCTGTCGGCAAGTTATTATTACCACTAACCTTTGCGCTTATTGCGAGCACTGCTTTAGCTGCCACTACTGCCACCCCGTCTATAACTTCAGTCACAGGAAATACAAGCGGTTTTATAAATCTTGCCGGTAGCACTACAGTTGCTGTTGTAACATCCATAACCGGTTCATCCACAGCATCAACCACCATAACCGTATCTCTTACTGATACTTCAAATGCGACTTCTACCGCAACTACATCAGCGGGTGGAGCTTCCGGCCAGCCAACTCCGGCTAATACAACCGTTAATGCAAGCTCTCTGCTTGATGGAGCCATAACCGTCACTGTCGTTGCAAAAGCCGGGGGCGATGCCACAAGCTCTATTGCCACGACTTCAGTAACGAAAGATACGGTTAATCCTTCAATCACGGTGGCCATTATGTTTTCAAACAACTCTAGCTCAACTATTGCAAAGGTTGGAAACACCATCACATTACAAGCTTCATCAAGCGAAACAATAGGAGCGCCAACGGTGACAATCTTTGGTTATCCGGCATCAGTTACCGGCTCTGTAAGATCATGGGCCGCAACCATAACGTCATCTTCTACAAATGCAACAGGCACTGTAGCATTTTCTATAAACAGTGGATTTAGCGATAATGCCGGCAATACGGGATCAGCAACAACAACTTCTTTGACTTCTGGAGCGGGAGTATTTATGTACCAGCCGCCTGTAATCACCATCCTTGGTTCAAATCCTGTATCTATAAATGTTGGCGCTTCCTACACTGATGCTGGCGCAACAGCGCTTGATAGCAGGAATAACAATATTACTTCAAATATATTCACAACCAATAACCTTAACAATCTTGTTACCGGAGCATACACATATACATATACGGCTTCTGATGCGGCTGGTAGCGCAACCACCACTGCCACGAGGACTGTAAATGTTGCCGGAACTATACACCACGCCAGAATAGGAGGTAGCACATTTGGAAATACAGGAACGACATCAACTACGACAGTTGAAACAGTATCTACAAGCTCATTGTTCATGGTTACTCCGTCAGGAAACGTAATAGAGTTGCCTATCACACCGGGTACGCTCAATGCTCAAGCAGTCCATAATGCGATTATTATAAAAAGACAATTAAAATTTGGTTTAAGAGGAGATGATATAAGCCAGGTTCAAGGATTATTGGCGCAGGATAAAGATATTTACCCTGAAGGATTGGTAACCGGATTTTTCGGCAGACTTACTGAAAAAGCTGTGCAAAAATTCCAGGAGAAATATGGAATAGCGAAAAAGGGAAATGGCGGTTACGGGCAAATTGGTCCAAGAACAAAAGCAAAATTGATTGAACTTTTTGGAATATAATTTTCTAAAATTATATGAAGGATTTACAAAATATAAAGAATATAAAAGTAATAGCAAGTATAATAGTCATTCTAATTGTCGGTTTTGCGCTCTATTCTTCCAATAAGAATAAGACAACTACAAACACAAGCACTAGCCAAGAGAATACTTCAACATCAAAGACACCGGTCAGTTCTATAAATACAAGCTTAAATGCCAAACAGCCAACAGCTGGCACCGTTTTACTAGCTAGTAAGTGCGGATTTAAAATTACTTATCCTGCGCCTGGCGCATCGGTCAGTTTTCCACTTACAATAAAAGGAACAATAGATCATACAGACGCGCAAAAGAATATGGGTTGTACTTGGAATGAAATTCAAGGACGAGCCGGTTCAGCACAGTTGTTTTACAACTTTAATAATTCCGGATGGAAGTCACAGAGCATTCCAGTTCCTATAATTACTAGCGGCACTCAAGTTGCGTCTACTTCCGCATTTTCAGTGTCCTTAAACTTTCTAAATCAAGGAGTAGGTTTACCATCAGGTTCAAAGATGAAAATCACATTCTTGGAGAATGAAGTTGGCATTACAAATCCTAAAACGTTTGATTTCTACGTTTACTTCAAATAATTTAAAATTTTTTAACTCAAACACAAAGGACTCACCTTAGCTAAGGTGAGTCCTTTGTGTTAATATGTATTTTAGTAATGAACAGAAAGATTAAATTTTCAGTTGATGAATACTATCATGTGTACAATCGTGGAGTAGAGAAAAGAGACATCTTTTTAGATAAATTTGATTATGCTCGTTTTCTACTATTACTAAAAATCTGTAATAAAGATACCCCGATCAATGTTAGAGAGTTAAAAGAATATTCCCACGAACACAAAGGTGAGTCCTTTGTGTATGTAGGTGCTTATTGTTTGATGCCAAATCATTTTCATATTTTGTTGAAGGAAAATAGCGGACGAGGAATATCAAAATTCATGTCTAAATTACTAACTGCTTACTCAATGTATTTTAATAAAAAATATGGACATTCTGGCTCGTTATTTCAAGGAGTATTTAAAGCTCAACATGCAGATTCAGATAATTATCTAAAATATTTATTCTCTTATATACATCTAAACCCAGTCAAGCTCGTTCAGCAGGATTGGAAAGAAAATGGGATAACTGATTTTGAATTAACAAAAAACTTTTTAGATAACTATAAATATTCAAGTTACTCGGATTATTTATATGATAAAGAATCAAAAAATTTAATTTTGAATAAGAGTGCGTTCCCTGAATATTTTGAAACTACCGACTCTATCCAAAAAGATTTGTTTGACTGGTTGAAGTTTAAGATTAAGATCTAATTTTCACAAAGGACTCACCTTTGAGTTATCAACATAAAGATTAGGACGGGCCATCAGTCAGTGCTAGACTTGATTTAGAGTGATAATAAAAAATAAATATCTATATATTTTTCCGGCGACAATTCTAATTGCCGGTTTTTTGTTTTTGGCCGGAGCCGTAAAGGTTTTCGCCAGCACTCCCGCCATCACTTCTTTCACTTTAAACGGACAGGCATTAAACGCCACCTTCAACCCAAATAATGGAGAAAAAGTCACGATTGGCATAATTGCAGATCAGCCCGTGAAGTTCAATACAATAGCCGTGTGTTTGGCGTCCGATTCCATATGCTCCAGGACGACAGCTATAAAATATTTTACTCAAACCACAAGTTCATCCTCTGTTTCAAAAGATTGGGATGGAAAATCAAGCAGCAGCACCATGACTGTTTTAGCTGGAGAATATAAGATTAAAGCTACTATTCAAATTAGCCCAGATCCATCAGTAAGTATTTTTGGCCAATACTCAATATTTATAGATTTTTCAAGTCAAAATCAAAATAGCACAAGTACAGCTACGACCACTAGTTCATCAGGTGGTACAAGCACTACGACAT
>CAYPMZ010000015.1:0-9416 GCA_964412245.1 uncultured Candidatus Saccharibacteria bacterium | reverse complement strand
TTTGAATTTTAACATAATTTATAAAAACAGATCGCCCCGACTCCATGAAGAAGTCGGGGCGGTATCAAGCGGGTCGCGACGCACCATTTCTGACTAGGGCCGCTATTGTGGGTTACCAGCAGCCGCCGAATAACAACCACGCATTGCCTAGCTGTGCGTCGCACATTTAAGACTGAAAAGAACGAAGTGGCTTAGTCAACATATTGGAGGATGGAACCCCAACCGTCAACAAGGAATCTTCTTGTGGAAGATGCCACTCTCGGAGTATTCACGTTGCTTAAGCCAGGGAGGCTTGGTGTGCATTAAGTGAACTCCTTTTACCTTCTTAATTTGATTGTATCAAAATTAAAGATTTTCTGTCAAGGAATATCTATTTAAATGACTTCTTGACAACAAGTCATAAATGGTTTAAGCTCGGGAAAGATTCTTTGATTTAGTAACCCAAACCTTGCACAAAAGGAGGACCTAGTTGTGGTAGATTTGAGGACATTGCCGGTAATTGATCGGCCGAGCTCGGGAGACCGCAAAAGCCCGTGGCTTGGAGTGGATGATGTTGTGAAGGAACTCAACCTTTTTGTGACTGGCTTCGCCAAGCGCTGCAAAAAGTGCTCGGGGCCAACGCACATTCGCCATCTGGATTCCCATCAGCTCTGTCCCGACTGTCGGTGATTTGAATTATGGAGGGTGTAGCCAAATTGGCAGGCGTCTGGGACCTCAGAGACCCCGGAAATTGAAGGTTCGAGTCCTTCCACCCTCAGGCCTTGTGAAAGCACTTGGCAACTTCTCCTGGCAGAGAAAAGATACCCCAGACGCTAAGAAAGTCCTGTGAGGCTTTTTCGGCTGGTGTGTCTGGAATCATAAGTTGTTCTTTAATTACGCTGGAATAGTTGGGGGTGTAGCTCGCAGGTGTGAGCAGTCCTGATGATGGATCCCCGGGGTCAATCATCTAGGAAAGGATAGAGAGGTTCGAGTCCTCTCACCTCCAGGCATATTATGACTGGCAGAGGAGTCGAAAGACGGACTGAACGAAGGTGAAGGGGTCGGGGTCGCGAAATTTTTCAGCAGAAAAATATTTGTGACCGAGTCCTCTCACCTCCAGGTTTGCTTTTCGGGACGTTCTTTAGGAGAAGCTTGGGCCCAACCAAACAAGCCCAGGGAAGGTTCAAATCCTTCCGTCCCGATGTTTCATCTTGTTCTTTCATTTTTTTAGTACGCCCCGTTGCATTGCAACGGGGTTTTGTTTTTTATTTTGATAAAAAACAGAGATTGCTTTGTAATAAATTCTGATATAGCATTATTATAGATCTGTACTTTGGACAAATGAAGGGAAAGGGGGTGACAAATGGCAGACACACTGCTTGATACGGCTACCGTTGCAGCACAATTCGTTGATCTTACTCGTGGATTCAACCCTGGCCAATGGAGGAATCTCAATCGTTTACTGAACGAAGAGGAGATGGCAGTGTTCTTTGAGATTCTTGTTGCCGCCGGATTTACTCCAAAACTGATGGTTACAGGAAGAATCCGTGACGATACCTGTATCAACGAACTCTGCCCGTTCAAAGTGGTGGACCATACAGGCGAGGATCACCACTTGGCAACCGGTTGGCTTGAACGCGCATTTCAGCGCGTGCACGCCGACAAAGACGAGGATCACGGCAAGATAGTGGAGGCAATACGCCGTGAGGTTGAGCGAAGTGTTTTGCTCAAGCTGATTTAGCTCTCAGGTATTCCGTTTTGAGGGAGGAAAGGGCGGTTCGCTTCGCGAACCGCCCTTTGTTGTTGTGAGAAATTTCCTCAAAATAGCAGACTATTTTCTGCAATGCTCGCAAATCTCATTCACCTCTGTCTGTATAGATTTTATTTTTTTATCGTCAAAATTCAAACTCTTGAGCAAATTTTCATTTAAGAGATCTTTGGAGAGGACAATTCCTTTTGAAAGAAAAAGATTTTTTTCCGCAGTAGTGATTGTTGTAAGGGCTGTCACAGGCACAAGCTCATTTTGTTCTATCAAATAATGCAGGTTATTATTAAAAGGATAGTTCCAGCCGACAAGTTTAAAATTTGGCTGGCACTGTCCGTATTGGATGGCAGTTGAACTGAATTTCGTATTAGTGATAAGCCAACCTTCTTTAAGCTGTCTGACTTCTCCTCCAAAAACATATTTCTGGCTGAAAATATCGTCGTATCTGGCCTTCACATAAAGCACGATTTTGAGATCTGATTTTAAATTAAAATCTGTGTGAAATTTCGCTTCAACCATTACAAGCTCGCTTCCCTTCCAAGCCACAACATCTATTTCATGCTCCACACATTTGCCTTTTACTATCTGATCCGTCAGAGTCTCATAACCCTGGGCTTTAAATATTTCTGCGACGAATTTTTCAAAAGGAAAACCTGTCGGACCTAGCGTTGCCACAGCTTTCTTCAACGAATATCTTATAGCTGCCGGTTTGTGTTTTTTACGGAGTATCTGATAAGCTTTTTTATAAATCTCCGCGGTAGAAATGCCGTCAAAAGCGTATTTCTCAAGCTCTGCCATCACCTCGGCAATAACATCTTCATCTGTTCCAGTTTTTCTCAAAGAGCTTTCAAGCTTTCCATAATCAAAAGCCTGCCTTTCTCCGTTTGCTTTTGTAACATAAAAATTTTTCAGATTAGGATTCATATTTATGATTTTACCTAAAAAGCCAAGAAGCTACAAGCTAGCTTATGATTCCTCCGCCTAAACATACTTCTCCATCATAAATAACGGCGGATTGGCCGGATGTTATAGATTTCTGCGGATCTGTAAAATGAAGCTCATAACTTTTGACTTTTAACTTTGGACTTTGGACTATTACACATTCTTCAAGCGGCTGCCTATAACGAATCCTTGCGGAATATTTTTTTGACAAATCCGGCTCTTCACCCAAAATCCAATTTACCTTTTCTAATCTAACTTTATTTGAATCATTCTCCAATTTTGGAGAATGATTCACCACAATTATATTTTTTTTAATATCTTTTGAGATAATATAATATGGCGAATCATTTGGAGTCTTTTCTGTGATGGTAAAGCCATGTCTTTGGCCAATAGTTAGGTAAAAAGCCCCATCATGCTTGCCTATGACTTTTTCCATATCATCCAAAACATTTCCCTTCTTTTCTTTTATATAATTTTTAAGAAAATCTTTGATATCAATTTTGCCGATAAAGCAAAGTCCTTGGCTGTCTTTTTTTATTGCCGTGCCGAGGCCGTATTTGTCCGCCAATTTTCGAACTCGTAATTTTTCTATATCTCCGACTGGAAATAATATTTTACCAAGCTGTTCTTGTGTAAGTGTCCAAAGAAAATATGATTGATCTTTGTTTTTATCTTCTCCTGCGACTAATTGGTACATTTTGCCTTTTGTGCCAAAGCCAAAATCTCTTTTTTCTATACGAGTGTAATGCCCGGTGGCTACATAGTCTGCGCCCTGCTTCACCGCCCAATCAAAGAATCCTCCAAATTTCACATATTTATTACACATAACATCCGGATTTGGAGTTCTACCGACTTTATATTCACGAATCATATAATCTACAACCTCGTTCTTATATTCGTCTTCCAAATTTAAAGTTATGAAAGGAATGTCCAGCTTTGCGCAAACTCTCATAGCATCCAATCGGTCTTGTCGCCAAGTACAGAGAAAATTTTCCGGCTGCCAAACTTTTATAAAAACTCCCGTTACATCATATCCGGCATTTTTCAATAGCAAAGCTGAAACAGAGCTGTCTACTCCCCCGCTCATTCCGACAAAAACTTTTTGATTAGTTTGGATCATTTTATACTTTTTATAACACTTTCTTACGCCTTAATCAATAAATAAAATTTGCTGTCGTTAGTGTTATTCTGGCTTCGGTGATATACTTTTTTAAGATATGCAATCACCGCGCGCAATCTCGCTACTTTTTTTATTTTTGCTCGCAGGTGTTTCAAGCTTCCTCTACTATCCGCGCTACGCAATGCAAAAAAATATGACCGCCCAGCTTGCGGCCCTTCTTTCATCTTCGGACAATATGCCTATATCGCTCGGAAGTCGCAGCAAATCTGCAGACTGTATTGATGAAAACGCTTCGCCTGACCATGCCTGCACGCCAGGAGCAGTATTTGAAAATGCCACACTAAAACAAATCTGCACGCCCGGATATACAAAGACCGTGCGCAATGTCTCTACAAAATTAAAACAGACTGTCTATGCCGAATATAATGTTTCTTATCCGCAAATTCGCGGCAGTTATGAAGTGGATCATCTGATTCCGCTCGCCATCGGCGGGAACAATGATATAGCAAATCTGTTTCCCCAACCTGCCGAACCTGCGCCGGGATTTAAAGAAAAAGATCTTGTAGAAGTTTATCTGCATGAGGAAGTGTGCGCGAATCGCGTAGTCTTGAATATTGCGCAGAGGCGAATTGCGAGCGATTGGCTTTCAATTTATCAAAATCTTCCCTTAGAAACCGTAAGCCGGTTGAAAGCCGAATACCGCAACTGGTCAAATTAATTATGGAGCGTCATAATATCTTTTTTCTCATCGCTCTTTCTTTTTTATCCGGAGTATTTTTTGCGAGTCTCGGCTTATCTCCGCTTTTATCTTTAATTCCGGCAGTAATCGTATTTGCCGTCTTATACGCCACAAATACAAGGTTATCTATTGCGGTATGCGCGGGAATTTTTCTGGTTAGCGGTGTTATTTATTATGTGCAAGATGACCATCGATATCAAACCATGATAGCCGGAGTTCCATCAGACGGAAAAATGCAGGGGACAATCTTGGAGGATCCCAAACATTATATTGATTTCCAATCTTTCTCCATTAAAACCCAATTTGGAACAATTGCCGTAGAGACCAAAGCCGCTCCGGAATATTCATACGGGGAAACTCTTTCCATCATTGGAAAAATTTTGCCGCCGCCAGAAAACTATTCCAGCCGGCACGTTGTCGGACTCATGCGAAATCCTAACATTGAGATAATCTCTTCAAGTGGCGGCAATCTCATACTGACATTTCTTTTCGGCATTAAAAATAATATTAGAAATTCTTTTCAAAAAATGTTTTCGCCGGAGCAATCGGCCCTTCTTTTTGGAATTCTGTTTGGCGTCAATGATGGATTTTCAAAACAATTCGCGCAAAATCTTGCTAATAGCGGATTGCGTTTTATAACGGCGATTGACGGCTTGCATATGCAGATCGTCTTATTGATTCTGTTTGGCGCATTTGCATATCTTTTGCCAAAACGCTATGCATATCTAGTCACATTCATATTTGTCTGCCTTTTTATAGCCATGACCGGTTTTACCGCATCGGGAATACGCGCTTCGCTTATGGCAGCTATTGCTGTCTTGGCAAAAGAAACTGGAAGAATCTATGCGCCGCATAATGCGCTTGCTCTCGTCGCCCTCATACTTACGCTTATAAATCCAAAGGTATTGGCATATGATGTCGGATTTCAGCTATCCTTTTTGGCAGTGCTTTCTATTATCTATTTTCTGCCAGTTCTTCGAAAAATTATTCATGCTCGGGAAACACCGGGTATTTTGGGATGGAGGGAGTCCCTGCTTATAACGATTTCAGTCCAGCTAGCGACCGCGCCAATCGTTATAACGCAATTTCAAAACTTTTCACTGACATCGTTTGTGGGAAGCGTGGCTATTGTATGGGCATTGCCGTTCATCTTATCTTTAGGATTTCTGACCGCTTTATTTTCTCTAGTCCTCTACCCGATTGCTTTTATCTTTAGTTTTTTAATTAGGCCGATCATTGATTATGTCATAATTGTCGTCAACCTCTGCGCGCATATGGCAGTGCTTTTTAATCCTTCTTTCCCATTTATAACTTTACTGCTGTATTACGGAGTTCTGGTTTCACTAATGTACTGGTTTTATTCCGATATTCAGAAGAAAAGTCCAGTTGTGCTCGCTCATACGGCGAGAGATATGAAAGATAAACCTGATACCGGTGGAATAAAAGCTGAAGATTTTAAAATCATTGAAATATAATTTTTAACTATGGATAAAATTGACAGAAAAAAATTAGTGACGAGCATGATTGCAATCGCAGTTGTGATTTTAATTGTCACATTAATAGAGCATTTGGGGACCTCTAATACGCTTGTCCCGTCTTTGCCGTCACAAGTAAAAAATACTGCGGCAACAAGCATATTACCGGCAGATAATATAGCTACGACAACAGCAAAGATTAATACGAATGAAAAAATCAACATTAATACCGCTTCAATAAACGAGCTTATGACGCTCCGTGGAATCGGTCCTGCAAAAGCAGATGCCATTATCTCCTACCGAAGCGCGAAAGGACTGTTCCAACAAATTGAGGATATTATGAAAGTCAGCGGTATCGGGAAAGTAACATTTGAAAATATTCGCAATAATATTTCAGTCAAATAGATTGACAAAAATATTAGGTATGCTATACTTTCATTGTTGAATCGTCTAGCGGGTTCAAGAAGAGAAGTTAGCTAGCAGCTAGATCTTCTGCAATAGCGTTTCTCGGCTAGCAGAAGGAAAAACAGAGACTATCCCCAAGCGCGCTACGGCTTGGAAGATAAGATGACAGAGCCCCCGAGAAGCTTCACAGCGACTCGGGGTTATTTTTTGTTTAAATTTTGAATTCTATTACATCTCCGTCTTTAACTATATATTCTTTTCCTTCAGTTCTAAGCAAACCTTTTTCACGAGCATTTCCATAAGATCCTGCTTCCAATAGTTTATTCCATTCTATGACTTCAGCGCGAACAAACTTTTCTTTGAAATCACCGTGAATAGCAGTTCCTGCTTCCGGAGCAGTCCATCCTTTTTTGATAGTCCATGCGCGAGTTTCGTCCTCCCCTGTCGTGAAGTAAGTTATAAGACCAAGTAGATCATATCCGGCTTTTATCAGGTCATCTATTCCGTCTTCTTTTATGCCAAGACCTTCTCGCATTTCTTTTTTATCACTTCCTTCCAGTTCTTTAAGCTCGTTTTCAATACCAGCATCAACTACAACATGTTTTGAATTTGTTTCTTTAAAAAATCTCATCAAGGCAGTCCAGCGAGAATCCTCTTTTAGTTCACTTGCCCCGTTGGAAGTAGGCTCGGATGAGCCGTTAGTTCCGTCGGGGTCCAAGTTTTTACCCCCAGCCTTTTTATTCAAAACATAGAGAATCGGTTTCATTGTAAGAAGTCCGAGCTTTTTTATCTCAACACTTTCCTTTTCGTCCAAGATCGCAGTACTTGATAGTTTCCCGGCTTCTAAAGCTGTTTTTATTTTTTGTAATCCATCATTCTCCATGATCGCATTTTTACTTCCCTTTTTTATCTCGCTTGATAGGCCTGTGAGTCTTTTAGAAACAGTCTGCAAATCTGCTAAAATAAGCTCCAAATTTATCGTTTCAATATCTGAAAGTGGCTCAACTTTGTTTGAGACATGAATGATATTTTCATCATCAAAAATCCTCACTACTTCAGCAATGGCGTCTGTTTCTCTGATATTTGTCAGGAATTGATTGCCAAGACCTTCCCCGACTGATGCGCCTTTTACAATACCTGCAATATCCACAAACTCCACTGCCGCTGGAACAGTCTTTTTTGATTTGCTAAATTCAGACAGCTTCCATAGTCTTTCATCGGGCACGGCAACTACACCTACAGATGGATCTATAGTCGCAAAAGGATAATTTGCCACAAGGACGCTCTTTCTTGTCAGCCCGTTGAATAGGGTTGATTTGCCGACATTTGGCAAGCCGACAATTCCGATTGATAATGACATAAAAAACACTTTAACAGATTTTCTAAGAAAAATGAAGTAAAAATAAGATCTTGATATATTACTTTGTGATATAATTTATAGAATCTAAATTTATCAATTAAGTCGTATAATTAATATGAAAAATAAAACAATATTAAGTTCTTTATTTATTCTCCTTTTTTCTTTATTTACAATCGTTACTTACGCTCAAGTATCGGGGTCATTTACAAAAACTCTACAAATAGGAGTAACCGATAGTGAAGTCAGTAAGTTACAAAAATTTCTAAAACAATTTCCAGACATTTATCCGCAGAGATTTGTTACAGGGTATTTTGGACCACTGACAGAAAATGCGGTAAAACTTTTCCAAAAGAAAGAAGGAATAGATCAGGTGGGAATTGTTGGACCAATAACTAGAGCTAAGATAAATGAACTTATTGCAGCAAGTACTATTCCCGCCAGCATGGCAATTGGAACAATCGGCACAACTGGAGCAACTGGCACTGCTGGAACTATTGGAGCAACTGGTGCGACTGGACTTACCGGAGCAACTGGTGCTAGCGGAAGGGGTGGAACTGGTGCAGCCGGAGCAACTGGTGCGACTGGTGAAATCGGTACCACTGGACTTACTGGCGCAACTGGCACAGCGGGAATAATTGGTGAGACTGGATTTACTGGAGCTACAGGCACAGCGGGAATAATTGGTGAGACTGGATTTACTGGGGCCACAGGAACTGCAGGTACAATTGGACTTACTGGAAATGTTGGTCCCACTGGTTCCACCGGTCCTGCTGGCGCAACTGGCCCTGCTGGTCCAACGGGGAGTGGAGGAATCTCAGCATACGGATATGCCGTTGGTCAAAGCGATGCCACAATCGGGGCGGATGCAAACGTAGTTTTTGATTTAGGCGCTACTCCATTTCCCAATACAGGATTCACTTCCGTTCCATCGGCTGGAGGAACGGATGCTGGAAATGCAAATGCTTTTATTATCGCAACCACTGGTGCTTATGAATTTGATTTTTATATTGCAGGAAATCACGCATCGGGAGCGACGGTTCCACTTGAATTTGCACTTTGGATAAATGGATCAATTGCGACTGTTGGAGGAAATGCTTTTGAATTTAGGAGCAACCAGCAGGCTACTTGGGCCGTGGGCGACACACAAGTTGTTGTTGGTCATGGCATCATTCAATTAAATGCTGGAGATGTAATTCAGTTGCACAACAGAACAAACTTAACTACAGATATTGTAACTGTAACAAGTATTCCTACAGGAGGAGAAGCAGGTCCAAACAGGACTTTTTCTCTCAAAAAAATCTCATTTTAACCAAGGTATCCACAAATTATAGTACTACAAATCAGGGTGGAATAACTGTATCAATCAGGTAGATTCAGTAAATTTAATATTATATTTCCCTATCAGTAAAAACTACTATTCGATTTGAATAGCTCCTTCTAATGCTATTCCAAACTCCTTCACATGTAATGAGATTGAGATGGGCTTTTCCATCGTCTGAACTAAATACTCCTGATGCATCATCATTTTCTCCATAAGTCTTGAGTTCCCTAACTATAAAAATGATAGTCTCCCCTCTTTCATTTTCAACGTATATTTTATCGCCTTCCTGTAATTTATATAAATTATCAAA
>CAYPMZ010000014.1:0-9773 GCA_964412245.1 uncultured Candidatus Saccharibacteria bacterium | reverse complement strand
GAAGTTTGGGCAATACTTGAAAATGTAATTAAAGATAAATACGTCCTTTTAAACAGAGCTCCTACTCTTCATAGACTCGGTATTCAAGCTTTCAGGCCTATACTTATAGAAGGAAATGCCATTCAGGTTCATCCTCTTGTCTGTACAGCTTTTAATGCCGATTTTGACGGAGACCAGATGGCCGTGCACGTGCCTCTTGGAGATGAAGCCCAGATGGAGGCCCGAGATATAATAGCCGCGAATAAAAATATATTAAAACCTGGAAACGGAGATCCTACCGTTTCTGCAAAACTTTTGGATATAGTGCTCGGCACTTATTGGATGACTAAAATGATAGAAGGAGAAAGTGGCCAGGGCAAATTTTTCTCTTCAACAAACGCAGCAATCATAGCCTATGATTTTGGCGCTATTTCACTCAGAGCAAAAATCAAAGTTTTACCGGGAACTAAAATAAAATACTCTCAATTCAAAGGAGAACTCTTTGAGACTACCGTTGGAAGATTGCTGTTTAATACTGTTCTTCCTTCCAACTATCCTTTTGTCAACAAGGAAATAGACAAGAAAGAGATGGTAAAAATTATTGACGATCTCATCATAGAACATGGTCCGAATAATATTGCTCCTATAATGGATAAGATTAAAAATTTCGGATTTAAATATGCCACTCACTCCGGAATAACCTGGGCTATTGATGATATTCAGATTCCGAAAGAAAAAGCCCATCTTGTAAAAATTTCAAAAGAGAAAGCTGCAGAAACCACAAATCAATTTAATGAGGGTCTGCTTACAGCCGAAGAAAAAATAAGAAAAAATATTGAAATATGGCAAGAGACAAAAGGAGATCTTGAAAAACTCATACCTAAAACTATTGATATAAACGGCTCGGCATACGATATGTGGAAGTCCGGAGCAAGAGGATCGCTCGGATCTCTTGTTCAGATGTCTTGTATGAAAGGTATGATTACAAACATAGTTGGTGAAACTATTGAATTTCCGATTATTAATTCCATGAAGGAAGGTTTGACTCCAATTGAGTATTTTATTACCACTCACGGTTCAAGAAAAGGTTTGACGGACACCGCGCTCAATACCGCAAAAGCGGGATATCTTACAAGAAGATTGTTTGATGTCGCCCAAGATATTATTATCACTGAAAATGATTGCGGAACAAAAGACGGAATAAGCATAAACAGAACTTCCGGAATGGGAACCGGCTCTTCCCTTGCAAAGAAAATCAGAGGAAGGATACTCGCTGAAAATGTGGTGGATAAAAAAGGAAATATAATGTTTAAAAAAGGGGACGCCCTGTCAAAAATGGATGCCGAACTTATTGACAATAAAGAAATTGACACTGTTGTCATAAGATCACCTCTTTCCTGCAAAACTTTGCACGGAATTTGCAAAAAATGCTATGGAATTGATCTTGGAAAAGGAAATCTGATAGATCTTGGAGAAGCAGTTGGAACCATTGCGGCTCAAGCCATAGGTGAGCCGGGAACACAGCTGACCATGAGAACATTCCATGCCGGAGGAACAGCATCAGCAGGCGGAGACATTACTCAAGGTTTGCCTAGAGTCGAAGAAATTTTTGAAAAGAGAAAACCAAAAAATCCCGCTGTTGTTGCAACAGTGAACGGAACTGTGTCTTCAGCCAAGGATTTTGGAAAAGAAAAAATAATTACAGTTATTGCCGACATTGAGGACAAGGGCAAGGGTAAAAAAGGAGGAGAAATTGAATATGTCTACAGTCCAAAAAGAACTCCGCTTGTAAAAGCTGGCGATAAAATCCATAAAGGCCAGATACTGACCGATGGTTCTGCAGATATTGACGAGATATTTGAATTTGCCGGAAAAGAAAAAGCGATGGAATATATTATCAGCGAGGTAAGCAAGCCTTACGAACTTCAAGGAGAAGCTGTCGCCAGAAAGCATATTGAAATTGTCGTTAAACAGATGTTTTCAAAGAAAGTCATCACTGAACCCGGTTCATCAAATTATTCCGCAGGAGACATAATTGACGAACTTGATTTAGTCAATGAGAATAAAGAAATAAAAGAAAACAAAGGCGAAATTGTTGAAGTTAATCCTCTGGTTATGGGAATTACAGAATCTTCCCTTTCAAGAAAAAGCTTCCTTTCAGCCGCCTCATTCCAGCACACCGTCAGAATTCTTATAAACGCGGCCATAAAAGGAACAAAGGATCATCTGGTTGGCTTAAAAGAAAACGTCATCATCGGCAGAATCATTCCTGCAGGAACAGGTTTCAAAGGAAGCGAGAAATACGAAATGATAGAAGAGCTCCAAAAGAAACTAAAGGACACTGAATACGATTCTAAAAGCTATTAAAACCAAATGTGTGGTGGGTGATTTACCCGAGAAAATTTTGACTGATGGAAAATCAAAGATTTTCCGGACATTAGACGATAAGCATAATGTATCAGTCAAAACTTTAACGGGTTAATTTAAAAAAGTATGTCATCTTCCGTAGAACAAATAAAAGAAAGATTGAATATTGAAGACGTTATCGGCTCATATATAAAGCTGGAAAGAGCCGGCAATAATCTCAAAGCAAGGTGTCCTTTTCACAACGAAAAGACGCCATCATTCTTCGTGTCAAAAGACAGAGGAAGCTATTATTGCTTTGGTTGCGGAGAAAAAGGGGATATTTTCACATTTGTTCAAAAGTTTGAAAGTGTAGATTTCCTCGGAGCATTGAAAATACTTGCGGATAGGGCGGGTGTCAGGCTTGAAAAAGTTGAATTTAAAAATACGGATAAAAAAGAGAAGTTATACGCCTTGCTTGAAACCGCAACATTTTTTTTGGAGAATAATCTTTCTAAGGAGGAAATCCCCCTAGATTATCTTAAAAAAAGAGGTCTTGCTGAAAAAACAATTAAAGATTGGAGAATAGGATACGTCCGCGATGAGTGGCGTTCCATCTCCGATTATCTGAAATCAAAAGGTTTTACTGATTCTGAAATAGAAATAGCTGGAATCACAAAAACGGAAGGTAAAAATACTTATGACAGGTTCAGGGGCAGGATAATGTTTCCAATTTTTGACAGCGCAGGAAGAGTGGTCGCTTTTTCCGGCAGAATACTGCATGATGATGGAAAGTCTGCAAAATATCTGAATAGCCCGCAGACGGAGTTGTTTGATAAATCAAAAATACTTTACGGATATGACAGAGCAAAGCAATCCATAAGAAAATCTGATTATTCTATTCTTGTGGAAGGACAGATGGATCTTCTTATGTGCCACCAAGCCGGATTTAGCAATGCGGTGGCATCTTCAGGAACAGCTCTGACATCTGAACACCTAGCTCTTTTAAAGAGAATCTCAAATAAAATTATAATGTCTTTTGATTCTGACAGCGCTGGCGCAAAAGCAGTGGAAAAAGGCTGGGCTCTCGCATTATCAATGGGAATGGAGGTGAAAGTAGCTGCTATTCCAAAAGGATATGATCCGGCAGACTTGATATTAAAAGATAAGGAATTGTTCAAGAATACTCTGAAAAATTCAGTTCATATCATTGATTTTATATTGGATAAAGTTCTAGAGGAACATAAGGATCATAGGAAAATCGGGCTTGAGATAAAAAATAAGGTTCTGTCTTATGTCTATCTTCTAGACAGTAATATTGAAAAATCTCATTACATTTCAAAAATAAGCGAAAAAACAGACATATCTGAAGATGCGATAAGAGAAGATTTAAAGAAAATTAAGCCGAGCGAGGATCTTAAGTATGATATGCCGGAGACAAGCAGAGATGCGGATAAAAATGAAGATAAATTTAAGACGGGTTCGGCAGAGAGAAGTCTGGCAGGAATATTGGCAAGAGACACAGGGAAAAATACTAAAACTGCTGATATGGAAAATTTAACGGAGAAAATCAAGGACATCCTGGGAAAGAAAAAGTATGAAGACTTTAATGATGAGATGATGAGACTTCATGATGAGCTGGCATTCGAGGCCGAAAAATACTATGGGGACGTCGACGAAAATAAGATGAGAAAAGAGATAAAATACCTGCTAATCAATTTGAAAGAAGATAATTACAAGCAGGAATTAAAGGACTTATTATCAGAATTAAAAAAGGCAGAAAAAGAGAAGGAGACGGACAAAGCGGTGGCAATATTAAAAAGATGCAATGATATAACGAAAGAATTGAACAAAATTAGGAAAGAAAAAAATGATGTCATTGCGAGTACTCGTAGCAAACCAGAATAAATTATCAATTTTTAATATCAAATCACATGTCAAAACACAAAAAAAATAAAAAGAAAATAACAAAAGCCAAAAAAACCCGCAAAAAGAAGGCTTCTAAATCTGTTTTCAAAAAACTACCTGCTTTGCCTAAAGTCTCGTTGAAAAGGAAAGAGCTTGATCTTAAAGCGGAAAAAATAATCGCCAAAGGAAAAGAAAGGGGCTTTATAACATATGATGAAATACTGAAAGAATTCCCTAAGATTGAGAATGACGTTATTTTTCTTGATGAACTTTACAATAAATTTATGGTTGCTGGACTTGACGTTCTTGAAGGGGGAGGACTTTTGGAAGTAAATAATGACGAGCAAATAAAAAAATATGTTTATGGCGGAAAATCTCCGGATGCAAACTATGATTCAATCCAGATTTATCTGAAAGAAATCGGACAGTATCCGCTTATCAGCGCAGCCGCAGAAAAAGACCTTGCAAGAAAAATACTGAATGGCGATGCTGAAGCTAGAAATATTTTAGCAAAGGCAAACTTGAGACTTGTGGTTTCCATTGCCAAAAAGTATGTCGGCAGAAGCGCGGACCTGACGCTTTTGGACTTGATTCAAGAAGGGAATATCGGCTTATTTAAGGCAGTGGATAAATTTGATTGGACTAAAGGATTTAAGTTTTCCACTTATGCTACTTGGTGGATAAGACAGGCGATTACCAGGGCTTTGGCAGACCAATCCAGGACTATTCGTGTACCGGTCCACATGGTTGAAACTATAGCTAAATACAGGCAGGTTTATAGGCGACTTTCGCAAGATTTGGGCAGAGAACCGCTTCCGGATGAGATTGCTAATGAAATGGGAATTGAGGTGGAAAAAATTTATATGATTGAAAAGATTGACCAGGATACGATGTCCCTTGAAACTCCGGTGGGCGATGACGACGACGGCAAATCTACACTCGGAGACTTCGTGGCTGACGATAAGATACTTTCTCCGGAGCAAGAAGCTTCAAGAAGAATCCTTTCAGACCAAGTAAAAGAAATTTTAAATGACCTTTCGCCAAAAGAGAGAAAAATATTGGAAATGAGGCACGGACTTATAAACGGTGTTACCCATACTCTTGAAGAAGTGGGTTTGGAATTTGGCGTCACGAGAGAAAGAATCAGACAGATTGAAGCCAAAGCTCATGAAAGAATCCGTCAGCATGAAAAAATAGATAAATTGCAGAATTATTAAAACAAGAGAAAAACCGCACGATATCCAATCATGCGGTTTGTCGTTCGATTCTGTACATCAGCCAAACAATGCTGGCAGATGTAATCATTGAACGTGTTGCATACACGGTAGCTAAGGTATCAGAACTTACAATCCCCGTGTAGACAGCGATTGCGCTCGCAACCATGGTGCAGTTCCAGGTGAAGAACGACTCGGTGTTTTTCGTCGCTGACCAAAGTTTTTCAGCCGTAACGACGTAGCCCACAATCATCATAGTCTGTGTGCAGATGTTTGGTACAGTCCCCGTACCATTGAATCCCCACACCATCGTCACCCAGAAGACTGTGATCAGGGCGTAGATCCCGAGACACCATTTCTGAAATCTCGAGAATACTATCCTCTCTCCTTTGCGGATGTTAATCCACAAGATCACCGAGAAAATACTGAGCGTACCAACAACGCTCGCGGTGTTGCAAGCGTTACTTACCAAACTGTGCCTCGGACTTGTCCAGTAGGTGACAAATGACAGAGCAGTTGTAACACCAAAAACGATCCAAGTTGTGAGTATCGGCTTCACTTTGTCACCTTTGATAGCGACATAGATGTACCAGATGGTACCGACAATCACGAGAATCGCCGATACCAGAGCAGAAAACTCTCTGAGTGTCATAACGATTCTCCTTGTTTGGGTTTAGTGACGAAGTACTTTGAATCCAATTAAAAAGATAGCATATTCAATAATATTTGTCAAGTATAAAACTTGCTGATCAAATCAGCTAAAAATCTTATGCTAATATGTATATATGGATTTTGAAGAAAAATACAAAAAACTTAACAAGGAACAAAAAATAGCTGTTGATTCCATTGAAGAGCCAGTCATGGTTATTGCCGGACCGGGAACCGGAAAAACCTCGATTCTCACAATGAGGATTGCCAATATTCTTAAACAGACCGATACTCCGCCATCAGGAATTTTAGCTCTTACATTTACTGAAGCAGGTCAGAAAGAGATGAAAAGAAGGCTTCTTGATCTTATCGGAACCAGGGCTTTGGAAGTAAGTATTTTTACCTACCACGGCTTTGCCGCCTCAGTCATTGCTGAATTTCCAGAACATTTTCCTCATCTTTCACGATCAAAACAAATAGACGAAATTGAATCGGATGAAATTATCCGTGAAATCTTAAAAGATGTAAAATTCAGAAAATTGAGGCCTTTAGGCGATCCGGATCTATATGTAAATCCGATTTCAAGAACAATCAGTATTTGCAAGAGGGAGGCCTGGACACCGGAAATTATTGAGAATTTCGCAAAAGAAGAGATAAAAAGAACAGAGTCTGATGAAAATTTAATATCAAGTCGTGGCGCGACAAAAGGACAGCTGAAAGCTGAAGCAAAAAAACAGATTGAAAAATGTGAAAGAACAATGCTCTTCGGAAAAGTATATACCGAGTATGAAATAAAAAAACAGAAATTAAGGAAAATTGATTATGATGATCTGATTTTTGAACTTATTACAGCAATGAAAAAAGACGAGCTTCTTCTGAGACTCTTGCAAGAAAGATACCTTCATATCCTTGTTGACGAACATCAAGATACCAACGAAGCCCAAAATCTTCTTATAAAGACTATTGCAGACTTTTTTGAAACACCCAATCTATTTATTGTCGGAGATGAAAAGCAGGCTATTTTCAGGTTCCAAGGCGCTTCAGTCAATAACTTTCTCAAATTCAAAGAAACATGGAAAAATATGAAAACAATTCCGCTTACAAGAAATTATCGCTCGCACCAATCTATTCTTGATGCCAGTTTTTCCATGATTGAGAACAATTATCGCAAAGGTGAACATGAGGAATTGCGAATCAAGCTTGCGGCGGATGGGAATAGGGAGAAACGGCCGATCGATGTCGTCTATGCGGAAAATGAAGAAGCAGCGGATCAATATCTTGTAGAAGAAGTAAAAAAAGTCTCGGAAAGAGAGCCGGGCACTTCAATTTCCATTATTGTCAGAAGGAATAGGGATGTAGAAAAAATACTTTCGCTTTTTGAAAAGCGCGGAATAAACGCTAAAGCCGAAAGAGGGGTGGATATATTCAAAGACCCCATTGGCATCGCCTTCTTCTCGCTTATTGAAGCGCTTATTGATTCATCCAAGCTTGAGGAGCTGGCAAAGACGATAAACTTCGGTCTTTGGAACTTAAACTTTGCAAAATTAACAGAGACAATCAAAAAAATCAGAAGTGGTAATATCGAGAGGATTGAAAAAGATATTCCGGCATTTTTCGAGTTAAAAAAAGATATGCATGAGCTGTCTGCCATTCAATATTTAATCCATATTGCAAAAGTGTCAGGACTGACCGAACTCGTCGCCAGAAATGCCAGATTTGCAGAAGTGTGGCGAGGAATCATCACTTTGGCAAAAAGTATTGCAAGCCAGAAATCAATTGATGATCCGAAACAGCTTATTGAAGAGCTTCTATCATTCAAGCTTGCTTCCGAAAAAAGAAGTATCAAGATTTTACTTGGTGTAGGCGATGAAAAAATACAGGTCATGACAGCTCATAGTTCAAAAGGCCTTGAGTTTGATTATGTGTTTTTGCCATATGCGAATGAAGAAATCTGGCTTTCAAAAGGCCATGGTTCATTTTTTGTTTTGCCAGATTCCGGCCTTAAGGATGAAAGCGATGAAGCACGTGATGCAAGAAGACTTTTTTATGTAGCCATAACAAGAACAAAAAAACATTTATCTATTATTATTCCGCTTGAAGAGGGGCTTGAACGGACAATGACTCCGGTCAGATTTATTGCCGAGATTGATAAAAAGGATATACATGAGGAGAATTTGAGAGCACTCTCAAGCGATGAGTCAAAAAATATATCCATAGAAAGAAAGAGAAAGACAGAACTCATAAATTACGCAAAACGCCAACTTCTTGAAAATGGCCTTTCGGTTACCGCGCTCAATCACTATGTCAATTGCCCGAACCGATTTTTCTATAAAAGCATACTAAAGTTGCCAGAGCCGCCGACCGGATCCTCTGAAAAAGGCAATGCCATGCATGAGGCAATAGCTAAAGTCTGGCATATTAGCAATAGAAGCGCTGCGAAAATAACCGATGCCATACAAGACTCCGTAAAAGAATATTTTACCCGCTCATTTTTATCTCTTCATGACAAGGAATCGGCAATTGAAGAGCTTATGAGCGATGCGCCAAAGATCGCAAAGTCTCTTGAAAGCCATTTTAACCAAAAAGAAGAAGTTGTTCATACTGAATATTGGATTGAAGCGATACATGGAAAAATAAAGATTCACGGGCGGCTTGATGCCCTAATTGAAAATAATGGAAATATAAAAGTCTTTGATTATAAGACCGGCCGGCCTAAAAGCGAGGCTGAGGTAAAAGGAGAAACAAAAAATGGAGACGGTAATTATTTCAGGCAATTAGTCTTTTATAAAATACTTCTTGACGGCAATATAAGTTTTAGAGGAAAAGAGACAGGACTTAATTTGGTTTTTCTCAAGCCTGACAAAAAAGAAGAGTGTAAAACACTTGCCCTAAAAGTTGAAACGAAAGATATACAAAAGGTGAAAGGAGAGATTAATGATCTTGTAGAAGCGGTCTGGTCAGGCAAGATTCTTGAGAAATTATGTGATGATAAATCTTGCGAATATTGCGCTTATAGGAAATTACTTAAGAACTAGATCGAGTATTTTCTGCACTATCTCAATCGGTAAAGCGCCGTTTAAAACAATTTGTCTTTTATTTGAAGAAGGAAAGATATTTTGACCTAAGCCGTTATTTGCAATATATGTGTTTAGATCGTTTGCAGTATTTGAACTCATTGGAGTCTTTAAAACCATTACATTAAATGGTGTGCCACCCGCTCCGGCCACTTGCGCTTCCGTAGACTGTGCCTGAACCAAGCTTGCGTATTTTCCGCTATCTAAACACTGGCTGAATTTTACCGGATCAACACCGACACTTTTTGCCAACACTGGAAGCACGTTTGGATCAAGAGCATCTTGTGAAGTTGTGGTGGCAAATATTTCATCAAGATATGTCCAAAAAACCGTATTTCCTGCAAGTTCATTTACACATTCTGTAGATTCGGCTTCTTTTTCAGCCCTGACCGGATGAACGGGAAATTGTCTGTAAACCCAAGCAACTTTGCCATCTTTGCCATATGTGTTCATGACTGTGTGCATTGTTGCCTGGAACATTTTGCAATATGGACATTCAGTATCGGCATATTCAACTATCACGACTGGAGCATTAGGATTTCCGAGTATATGGTCTGATTTAGATACTGATGGAATTGATTTGTCCGTAGTGGATGTGTTGTTGGTG
>CAYPMZ010000013.1:8743-9995 GCA_964412245.1 uncultured Candidatus Saccharibacteria bacterium | reverse complement strand
AAATATTTATGAAAATTAAAAAAGGAGACAATGTAATAGTTATAACGGGGAAGGATAAAGGCAAGTCCGGAAAGGTTATTTCTGCATATCCCAAGGAAAACATTGTTCTTGTGGAAGGAATGAATATCCACAAGAAACATCAAAGACCCACAAAATCAGGAAGTAAAGGCCAAATTATGGACAAAGCCATGCCGATAGATGTTTCTAACGTTATGATAAATGAGGGCGGCAAGAGGACAAGAGTTGGCAGAAAGCTTATTGGAGATAAATCTGTAAGGATCAGTAAAAATACCGGAAAAGAAATATAGCAGTATACGAAAATTGTGCGAATGATACGAATAGCTACGAATAGCTACGAATAACTAAAATAAAAATACTTGTCCCGTTGTAAATTCAGCGGAATAATGTATAAAGAAATGATATATTTAATAGCCAAAAAGATAATTTAACAAAATATTAGAAATTAAAATTTACGACTGGGATGATTTCACTAAAAGAAAAACAAAATAAGGCTTTTGAATCTCTAAAAGAAACTTTAGGTTTGAAGAATAAAATGCAATCTCCAAAAGTTGTCAAGATTGTTTTAAGCGCCGGCACGGGTTCTTTCAAAGATAAGAATAAAAATAAAATAGTTGAGGACAGACTGACAAAGATTTCAGGACAAAAAGCTGTTTTAAAAGTTGCCAAGAAATCAGTCGCGACTTTTAAAGTCAGGGAAGGAGATCATGTAGGATACCAGGTGATTTTGAGAGGCCCAAGAATGTTTGATTTTCTAACCAAGCTTGTCTATATTGCTCTTCCAAGAACCAAAGATTTTCGAGGACTTAATGCAAACGCAATAGACAATATGGGCAACCTGACCATCGGTATGAAGGAAAATACCATTTTCCCGGAGTCTTCAGATGAAGAATTAAAAGATGTGTTTGGAATGGCTGTAACCATAGTTACAAACTTAAAGGATAAAAAGTCGGCAAAAGCCTTTTTTGAATATCTAGGCTTTCACTTCAAGAAAGAAGAAGAGCATGCAGGCAAACGCAAAAGATCAAGGAGAAAAGAGGAATAAATTTAAGAGCGGCGCCCACATGGGCGCCGCTCTTAAATTTATTGACTTCACTCGTCTTTCTTGCTAATATATGTAAACAAGCTTTTCAAAGCTTTTTTATTTAATTATGGCCAAGAAATCAGTAATTGCCAGGTCAAAAAAGACGCCAAAATTCGCCTCAAGGGTGGTGAGAAGGTGTTTTCGCTGCGG
>CAYPMZ010000013.1:4211-8643 GCA_964412245.1 uncultured Candidatus Saccharibacteria bacterium | reverse complement strand
TATAGGAGATTTTATAATAAGAATTAAAAATTCAAATCTTGCGGGAAAAGAATTGGTGACTTTGCACAATTCAAAAATTAATCTAGCAATGGCCGAAGCTCTGGTAAGGTCTGGTTTTTTAAAATCAGTCTCCAAAGTCAAGGGTGGAAAAATGCTTGAAGTCGCTCTTGAATATAAATCAGATAAAACACCTAAAATAATCAATGTGGACAGGATTTCAAAACCGTCAAGAAGAATTTATAAGAAATCCAAGGATATGAAATCATTTAAAAATAGCCTGGGCGCAGTAATACTTTCCACACCCCAAGGCATTCTTTCAAATAAAGAGGCATATAAACAGAAAGTTGGCGGGGAGATCCTCTTTAAAATCTGGTAGCTTTTTATAATAACAATCATGTCAAGAATAGGCAAAAAAGGAATAGATGTACCAAAAAATACCGAAGTCAAAGTAAATGACGGCGTTGTTTCTGTAAAAGGGCCGCTTGGCGAACTCTCAAAAATATTTAAAAAGAATATTAATATTACAACATCGCCAAACAGAGTGGAATTATCACCAGTTAAAGAAAGTCTGGAGAACGATGCTCTGTGGGGCACATACGCTTCCCATATCAAGAATATGATAGAAGGCGTAAATAAAAATTTTACAAAGAGGCTTGTAGTTGAAGGTATTGGCTACAAAGCAGATGTTACGCCCACAGAAATAATTTTTAAAGTCGGTTTTTCTCATCCGATAAAGGTTTCAATACCAAAAGGCTTGAAAGTAGTTTCAGAAAAAGGCATCCTTGTTGTTAGTGGTATAAATAAGGAGCTTGTATCAAGCTTTGCTTCGGGACTCAGAGCTATAAAAAAACCAGAACCATATAAAGGCAAGGGCATAAGGTTTGAAGACGAAGTCATAAGAAGAAAAGAAGGTAAGAAAACAGCATAATAGTTTATAAAGTTATCAAAATGAAAAGGTTAAAAAATAAAGCAACAAAAATACAGACAAGGCATAATAGGATCAGAGCTAAAATCTCCGGAACATCTATCATGCCCAGACTTTCTGTTTATAAATCAAACACTGACATTTATGGTCAGATAATAGACGATACAAAAGGTTTGACTTTAGCCGCTATTTCTTCAGCAAAAGCAAAGGGTAAGGGTATGGTGGAAAAGTCGGCAAATGCAGGAAAGGAAATCGCCAAGCTTGCGATTGAAAAAGGAATTAAAAAGGTGGTTTTTGACAGAGGCGGATTTATATATACCGGCAAGATAAAAGCTTTTGCCGATGGAGCAAGGGAAGGCGGACTTAAATTCTAATAAATATGGATACTGAAAATAAAAAAACAAATACTTCAAATAGCGCAACTTCGGAAGTTAATCCCAATACTGTTACCGCGGCTGTTTCGGCAGATAAAAAGCCGCATGCTCCAAGAGCTCCTTTTAAATCCAGACAGCCTTTTAGTCCAAGGTCATCAGGTGAAAGAGCAAAAAATCCAAGAAGAAATTCTGGAGGTAAAGGCGAGAGAATCAAGCCGGAATTTGACCAAAAAATCTTGGATATTAGAAGAGTCACAAGGGTTACTAAGGGAGGCAAAAGAATGAATTTTAGCGTCTCTATGGTTGTTGGCGATAAAAAAGGATCTGTTGGAGTTGGAACGGGTAAAGCCAATGACACTTCAGTCGCCATAGATAAAGCTTACAGGAATGCAAAGAAAAATTTGCTCCATTTAAACCTTACAAAGACCATGTCTATACCGCATCAGGTGAGCGCAAAATATTGCAGCGGGAAAGTCTCAATGATGCCGGCCATGGGCCGAGGAGTTTCTGCCGGCAGCGCTGTTAAAAACGTCATTGAACTTGCCGGCATTAAAGATGTTACTGCAAAGATAATTTCACCTTCAAAAAACAAATTGAATATCTCAAGAGCCACTCTTTTGGCCCTTTCAGTTTTTGATAAAAATAAATTTGCTCTGCAAGTCAAAAAAGAAGCCGATAAACCGGCAGAGGTTTCATTATAAAAGTAAAATTATGAAAATACACAATTTAAAAAGAAGAATAGAAAACCCAACATTCACTGTTGTCGGCAGAGGAGGAAAAAGAGGCAAGACTTCCGGCAGAGGGGGAAAGGGTCAGACAGCAAGAGCCGGACATAAAGCAAGGCCGGAAATGAGAGATATAATAAAGAAGATGCCTAAATTGAGAGGTTATTCTTTTAAAACTATACAGGAGAGACCTATAACAATTAATCTCGGAGATCTTGAATCTGTCTTTTCAAATGATTCTGTAGTATCTCCACAGACCCTCGTTGCAAAAGGTTTAGTGGAGCTTGATGCGGGAAGAAATCCCAGAGTCAAGATACTTTCTACGGGTGAAATAACTAAAAAACTCAATGTTTCAAATTGCCTTGTTTCAACGGAAGCTAAGTCAAAAATAGAAAAAGCCGGAGGTTCTATTAAATAATCTTCACCCGCTAAAGTTTTTGCTAACGCATCAAAGATGCAGAAAAAGCAAAGCTGAAGTATGATAAAATAAATTTATATTAAATTAATATGTCAGGAATCAAAGGTCACATCTTTATTAGCAAAAATTTTCTCGGGTAAATGTTTTTCGCAGATAAATTAAAAATGGTTTTTCAAGATAGAGGTCTGAGAAACAGGCTGTTTTTTGTTCTGGTTGCTTTGGCTATTTCAAGATTGCTGGCCACTATTCCTATTCCAGGCATAGACCCTGCCAAGCTGACGCAATTTTTTTCCGGAAGCGAATTTTTCGGTTTCTTAAATATTTTTTCTGGTGGCGGAATGAGCAAACTTTCCATAGTAATGCTCGGAGTAGGGCCCTATATTACCGGTTCTATTATAATGCAGCTCCTTACAATGATGTCGCCATCTATAAAAGCAATGTATCAGGAAGAAGGAGAAGCTGGCAGAGCTAAATTTACTCAGATTTCAAGAATCATTACTGTGCCGATTGCTTTTATACAAGGATTCGGCTTCTTAACACTGCTTGAAAAATCCGGAGTCATCATCAATCTGACTCTTACAGGAATGATCGTGAATATTTTGGTTATCACTGCCGGTTCAGTGCTTCTTATGTGGATCGGCGAGCTGATGACAGAATTTGGAATAGGAAACGGAACATCTTTGCTGATTTTTGCCGGAATAGTCGCCAATCTGCCGACAGAGATAAATCAATTGAGCATATCATTTACCGCTTCGCAAATACCAACCTATTTATTTTTTCTAGCCGTTTCTTTTGCCGTAATTTATGCTGTTGTATTTATTTCAGAAGCGGAAAGACCAGTGCCTGTTACATACGCAAAAAGAATTCGAGGTTCAAAAGCTACTGGGGGAGTTTCCACGTACCTACCCTTAAGAGTCAATCAGGCCGGAGTTATTCCTATAATCTTTGCCATGTCTTTGCTTCTTTTCCCCCAGATGATTTTTAAATATTTATCCACAGTTGCAAGCTCTGATCTGATAAGACATCTGTCCGGCTCCCTCAATGATTTTATTTCAAATCCTTACGTATATGCTATTTCATACTTTATACTTGTATTTCTGTTTACGTATTTTTATACTGCTGTCACTTTTGATCCTGACTCAATATCAAAAAATCTTCAGCAAAACGGAGCTTTTATACCAGGTGTAAGGCCGGGAGCCTCCACTTCCGAATATTTGGGAAAGGTTCTCACAAGGATTACCCTTGTAGGCGCAATATTTCTCGGTTTTATAGCTGTTTTACCTCTTGTCATTAAATCATTGACCGGCATAACATCAATAGCTATCGGTGGAACAGCCCTCCTTATCGTAGTTTCCGTAGTTATAGATTTAATCAAAAAAATAGAAGCTCAAATAACAATGAGGGAGTATTAGACCATGTTTAACTTCTTAAAAAAATCAAAATCTCTGAGTACAAAACCCCAAGCCTATATTTTTATAGGAAGATCGGGAAGCGGCAAGGGGACACAGGCAGACTTGATTAAAAATGTTATTCAAGAAAAGAATGGAAATAAAACCCTCCACATAGAGACCGGAGCTTTTTTCAGAAAATTCATAAAAGGGAATTTATATACGGAGCTTTTAACTAAAAAGATAGTTGAATCGGGAGGAATCATGCCTGAAGCAATGGCCATACATATGTGGATCTCTTATCTTATAAATAATTTTACAGGGAAAGAAGACCTGATTTTTGACGGAGCGCCGAGAAAATTGATAGAAGCTGAACTTCTGGATGGAATGCTTAAATTCTATAATATAAAAGATTATAAGGTCATCTATATAAATGTCAGCCATGATTGGGCAAAGGCGCGATTGCTTGAAAGACACAGAAATGACGATATGGAAGAAGCTATAGAAAAAAGATTGAAGTGGTTTGATACGGATGTTACTGTATCCGTGGAATTTTTCAAAAAAGACAAAGATTGCGTATTTATAGAAGTGAACGGCGAGCA
>CAYPMZ010000013.1:0-4111 GCA_964412245.1 uncultured Candidatus Saccharibacteria bacterium | reverse complement strand
TGGAATTTTTCAAAAAAGACAAAGATTGCGTATTTATAGAAGTGAACGGCGAGCAAACTATTGAAGAAGTGCATAAAGAAATTATACGAAAATGTTTCTACGAATAATGACGAAAACCTACGAACATTTAAATGCAAAAAACTAGTGGTAAGGTTTTATATCCGGAACTTTCATATAAAATAAATGGCATATTGTTTAATGTGCACAGTGAATTGGGATTTTATGCAAAAGAAAAACAATACGGTGATTCAATAGAGAAAAAATTAATAGAAACAAATACGCCATATAAAAGAGAACTTAGGATGTCAGATACCGGAAATATTCTGGATTTTTTAATCGATAATTGCGTAGTGCTCGAGATAAAAACTGTCAGGTTTATTACAAATGAGAATTTCAGACAGATACAAAATTATCTGCAACAGACTGGCATGAAACTCGGAATTCTGGTAAATTTTAGAAAAAAGTTTATTGAGCCTTTGCGGGTTATTAAATTAAACGATAAAGGCTAAGTTTTCGTAGGTGTTCGTAATATTCGTTGTTATAATTTTCGTATATGATTACAATAAAAACAAAAGAAGAAATAGAAATATTGCGGGAGGGCGGCAGACGCCTGGCTTTGATAATGAAAGCCGTTGAAAGTAAGATTAAGCCCGGAGTTTCTACTGCGGATTTAAATAAACTTGCAGACACTCTCGCAAGAAAGAAAGGAGATATTCCAACGGTTTTAAATTATAGGCCAAAAGGCGCAAAGAGATCTTATCCCGCTTCAACATGCATTTCTATAAATGATGAAGTCGTTCACGGCATTCCAAATGAGGATCCGAAGATTTTAAAAGAAGGCGATATAGTCACTTTCGATATGTGCCTTACTCATAAAGGTCTTATTACGGACTCTGCTATCACAATACCTGTGGGTAAAATAGATAAAGAAGCAAAAAAATTAATTGATGTTACAAAAGAAGCGCTAAACGCCGGGATAAAAGCAGCTCGCGGAGGAAAGCGCATTGGTGATATCGGATATGCGGTTGAAAGGGTCGCAAAAGCAAACGGATATTCGGTTGTTGAAGATCTTTGCGGTCATGGAGTCGGATATAAAGTTCATGAAGATCCTTATGTTCCAAATTATGGCGAAAAGGGAAGAGGTGAAAAACTAAAACCCGGAATGGTTATTGCCATGGAGCCCATGTTAAACGAAGGAGGAAAGGAAGTTGTTCTCAGCGAGGACGGCTATACTTATAGAACTGCTGATAGAAAAAGAAGTGCTCATTTTGAACACACTATCGTGATTACTCGAGGTGATCCAGAGATATTGACTAAGGCTTAAAATTAGAATTCATTCGCACATTTTTTCTATAATTGCTATAATTTAGCCAATATATGGCTGAGAATTTTGACACGAATATAGATCAGAAATTTAAAACTCCCGAGGAAGAGTTAAATTTTTTGCGTGGAGAGGTTGCAAGGCACGAAAGGGCAAGTGCTGAGCGCGGTGAATTTCCAAACAAAGACGAAGCTATAAAAAGCAAGCTCTTAGAACATGCCGAAAGAAGCCCTGAAGAAATTTTACACAAAGATTATGCTTTAAAAAAAGAAGAAGTCAGGTCAATCGTCCTTGATTTGGCGCCGGAAAAGCATGACAGGAAAATGGAAGAGCTTGTCGGTATTCTTCAAGACAGAGGGATTTTAAATACGTTATCAATTGTAGAAAAGTTAAAAGATCCTCACATTGAAGATGATTTTCATAGATTTTTAGTTCAGTATGTAAAAGCCGGTTTCCAAGTTATCGGCAGCAATGAAAAACACCCTGTTTTTAAAGCTTTGAAAATGACTCTTTTTGAAGTTTCTTTACCTGGCTCTGCCGATGAAGCTCAAAAGAATAAAAATCTCAAAGAGCTGATTTCAAAAATGGAGCAGTTTTATTCCGGCATGCTTTCTGTTTCGGGCGTTGCCGGTTCAGGATACTTTGCTCTTGAGCTGGCCAATGCGCGAGGGACAAAAGAAATAGTTTTTTATATATCAATTCCGGATGTTAAGAAATCATTGTTTGAAAAACAGATCCAATCCATTTTTCCGGATGTTCATCTGGTTGAGAAAAAAGATGACTACAATATTTTTAATGAGAAAGGCGATTATGTCGCTTCTTACGCAGAACTTGCAAGCAATAATATCTTTCCGATAAAAACTTATGAACAATATGATTTTGATCCGCTCAATGTTCTATTAAACAGTTTCTCAAAGATAGATAAAGAAGGCGAAGGAGCTTCAATTCAAATAATCGTCAAGCCGGCGGATGCGGAGAAAACCGGTTTTTATAAACGAGTTTTAAAAGAGATGGAAAAAGGAGTGGGATTAAAAGAAGCTCTGAATAAAGCAGATACATCATTTTTTAACATATTCAAGAAAGTCGGGAAAGATATTATAAGCACAGAAAAAAGAGTTGAAAAGAAGCCGGAAAGCGGAGCAATAAATCAGACGCCGATTGAAAATGTCAGATCAAAAATCGGAAGTCCGCTTACAAATGTTAATTTGAGGATTCTGACTTCGGCAGCTACACGGGAGGAAGCAAATGCAATAGCTTTGGATATTGAGTCGGCTTTTAATCAATTTGAAAATACTACGGGCAATAAACTCAGGTTCAAAAGAGTAGAGGGGAGCAGTCTCTTAAAGATGTTGAGAGATTTTTCTTTTCGTATTTTTGATGACAAGAATAGCATGACATTAAACTTGAAAGAGTTGACTACTATAATGCACTTGCCGGAGGTGAATTTCTCTCAAACTTCCGGATTAAAACTGACGAAGGCCAATACTGCGCCAGCCCCTCTTGATCTGCCGGAAACAGGCATCCTTTTGGGGACGAACAAATATAGAAATACCGAAACGCCGATTCATATAAGCGCTGAAGACCGTCTCAGACATTTCTATATTGTAGGCCAGACCGGCACAGGTAAGACTACGCTTTTAAAAACAATGATTCGCCAGGATATTTTAGACGGGGAAGGTGTTTGCATGATAGATCCGCACGGCTCCGATATTCAGGAAGTTCTCTCGTTTATTCCGCCTGAAAGGTATGACGATGTGATTTATTTTGATCCAAGCTATACGGAAAGGCCTATGGGACTAAATATGCTTGAATATGACACCAGATATCCTGAGCAGAAAACTTTTGTTGTAAATGAAATGCTATCTATCTTCAATAAGCTTTTTGATATGAAGACTGCCGGCGGGCCGATGTTTGAACAATATTTTAGAAATGCGGTCATGCTTACAATAGAAGATCCAGAAAGCGGTTCAACACTTTTAGATGTTTCAAGAGTTCTTGCTGACAAGACTTACAGAGAAATGAAACTTTTAAAATGCAAAAATCCTTTGGTCATACAATTTTGGAGAGATATTGCTGGAAAAGCCGGAGGAGAAGCCTCGCTTGCAAACATAGTGCCTTACATTACAAGCAAGTTTGATGTTTTTCTTTCTAATGAAATAATGCGTCCAATAGTTTCTCAGGAAAAATCCGCTTTCGATTTCCGAGACATTATGGATAATAAAAAAATACTTTTAGTAAATTTGGCAAAAGGGAGACTAGGAGATATCAATTCAAATTTAATCGGCCTTATTGTTGTAGGAAAAATTTTGATGGCCGCGCTTTCAAGGACAGATTCTTTTGGGCAGAATTTTCCTCCGTTTTATCTTTACATAGATGAATTCCAGAATGTCACCACGGATTCCATCTCAACGATTCTTTCCGAAGCTAGAAAATATAAGCTTTCACTGACCATTGCCCATCAATTTATCGCCCAGCTTGACGAAAAAATCAAAAACTCCGTTTTTGGAAATGTCGGCTCCATGGCGGTGTTTAGAGTCAGCTCTGAAGACGCCGAAATACTTTCAAAACAATTTACCCCTGTCTTTACAGCAAAAGATTTGATGAACATAGACAATCACATCTCCTATGTAAAAATGCTTTCAAACGGCAGGCCAGTTAAACCTTTCAGCATGGAAACAAATTTTCCTCCAAGAGGAACAAAAATCCTGCTTGATAAAGTCAAACAAATGTCTTATCTTAAATACGGCAAAGACAGAGCTTCTGTTGAGTCAGAAATTTTAGCAAAGTACA
>CAYPMZ010000012.1:0-10478 GCA_964412245.1 uncultured Candidatus Saccharibacteria bacterium | reverse complement strand
TAAAATAAAGGGCGGTCCGGCACCTTAAGGTGCCGGACCGCCCTTTATTTTAATTAGAATATGTACGTGCCGCACTGTTTGGTCACTGTTTGACCGCCTGAAGTCACGGATACTGTGGCAAATTTATTGCCCGGATAATAGTAAACATGAGTTACAGAATTATTGGTTGAATACAAGTTGTCATCGCCTACCCAATAGTAAGTGAAATAACCGTTTCCTCCGGATGCTGTCGCATACCAGGTCAGAGGTGTGCCTGCCATTGCTGTTTGCGGATTGGCATAGCAGTTCACAGTTATATTTGTCCAGGTATAAAGCTGTCCGTAATTATAATTAACAGGATAGTTGTTGTAATAGCCATTATTATAGTAATAACTGTTGTTGTAGTATCCATTGTTATAGTTTGTGCCATAGTTATAACCGTTGTTATAGGTTGTGCCATATCCATAATTATAACTCGTACCGCTTATATTAAACTGCACAGTTAAGTTATTGTTGTTTTCTGAAGACTCAGCAACAGCATTCAATGGATCCACTATTATATATCCGGTATTTAATCCTTGATTCATGGGATAGTCAAAACTTCCGGTATATTCTATTCCGCTTCCCGGTTTTAGGGATGGCTGATAAGAGTCATAGGTCGGAGTTGTTCTTGAAGGCATATTGAGTCTAAGAGTCCATGGCCCGGAGACATTGGTTCCTATATTTCTAACTTGGAATTTTACTGCAATTTCATTATTAGCTCCGATAGAATTTGTAGAGACAAATTGTTTTGATATCGGGTCTATAATTCCTGTTCCGACAATAGTTATTGATAAATCGGGATTTCCATAATAATTTTGAGTTGAAGCCGCGGTTGTACCAACAGTTTTTGAAGTTGAAGAAGGTTTTCCGGAATCCTTTTGTTTGTCCGATTCAGTCGTATTTTTATTCTTCTCGCCTGTTTCTCCGGGAATAAAGGTGGAAGTCAGTGTTGTCGCGACAAAAGAAGCTCCGCCGGAGAATATAGATGGGATGACTTTAAAAAATACCCAGATAACCAAAAGTGCGGCAAGAATAATACCTGCAGCTATAGAGCCGGCTATGAAATGATGCTTTATTGTTGGCGCTGGCATAGCAGGTTCCGGCATCTTTGGTTCTGGCATTGCCGGCGCAGGTCTTTCTGATATTGCTATCGGCTCTTCCTGTGTTACTGGCGCCTTTATTTCTTTATTTTCTTTAGGCATGATAATATATGAAACAATTAAGCTTTATAGTTAACATTATACACTAATTGACTTTTAATGTCAAGGAAATAAGCAGGGGTGTTCCACTCGATGTATTTTAACCAAAAAGCGCTAAAAACTATGGAAAATAAAGATAAAAACAAGATTATAAAAAACTTGCTTATAAAAAAGTATTTTTATTTTTCCATTGTTTTTTTGATCATCCTTATGATTACTTTTTCTTTTCTGTATCTGTTTGGTCTTGTCCCGGAGGAATTCAATACGATTGTTGGCAGGTATCCTGGCATTGAGTCTACGCTCGGGCAAAAAGGAGAACTTCCTTTAAGCATTAAAATTCCAGAAGTTGGAGTTGATGCCCAGGTTTATAATCCGGAAAGTACAAGCACTGAAGTCTTGGATAATTATTTGGCGAAAGGTGCTATTAGATATCCTGGTTCAGGACTTCTTGGCACAAGCGGCAATGTCTTGCTTTTAGGTCATAGCACAAGTTTTAAAGTAGTTATCAATCAGGCTTACAAAACATTTGTCGGTCTTAAAAATTTAAAAAGCGGGGATATGGTCTCAGTTTTTTCAGGATCATATGAATATACATATAAAGTTGATTCTGTAAAAATGGAGGAGGCGAGCAATGTCAGAATTGATTTTGATGCTAACGGTAGAAAATTACTTACACTCGTTACCTGCAACACTTCCGTCGCAAGCAAAGAAGCAAGATATATCGTAGTAGCGGAGTTTGTAGATAAACATACGAATATACGAATGAACGAATGATACGAATGGCTACGAATAATTAAGGATAAAAGAAAAGTGCAAAGGTTAAACCTTTGCACTTTTCTCCTGTTCTTTCTTGACAAAAGCCGATATAGTGTGATATTATTTAATTAGAAATAGTACCTTTAAATCATGAGACGAGATTTTTGCGTCTTTAAACAAGACTTAAAAATCTCGTCTCATAAAGAGACAAGACGCTATTCGGAGCGAATCCGAAGGAACCAAATCACTGGAGGATTTCCATGAGCAAGGTTGCGTCACAGAAGAAGCGTTTGCGGGTACTTGTCGGCACAGGGGCTGCTCACGGAGTGAACATCGCTCTTTCGGAATTGGACGAAGCCGGTCTCGACAAAGTTGTCGAGCACGGTGATGAGATTCGAGCGGCGGTGATTCAAACCATCACGACCAAGGCAAGGGAACTTTCTGTTTCCGGTCAGTTCAGAGACGAGGAAGTGAAGTCCAGTTACGGATATCTCTCCGGCTACAAGAAGCCGAAGGGAATCACGGAGCAGACCAACATCCTGCGTCAGCTGTTTCCGGGGATCGGTTTTGCCGACGAGAAGTTGGCCGAACGCGAGCTTCCGGAGAACGCCGAGGGATGGTTCGCCATTCCGAAGTGGCAGACGATGGCACCGACTTACGGCGAAGCCGTGGAGAAGGTGTTCGAGGCGATCAAGAAATCCAGAAACGGAAAGTTCTACAACTACCGTGATGGAGAACTTGGTCCCAAGAACCTGAGACAGTCGCAGAAGTCGGCGAAGATGTTCCAGAAGCTCGGTGACGAGCAGAAGGATCACGACATCCTGATCGTTCCGGCACAGTTCGGTCTGCGTCACAGGGGTCGTTCGGTTCGTCGGGCGCTTGAAGTCATGAGCGCCGGCGAGTTCGGTTTCGGAGCATTTGCCGTCGGCATCATGCTCCTGACCCATCCGGATCGTCTGAATCACTACGACGATCTCTGGATCGACTGCGCAGGTGACGAGTTTTCTCCCGGGGCCGTTGGCGAGTTCTCGGACGCCGCGTACTTCGGGTTCTACGGCGGCAAGGTCAGGTTCGGCACGAAGTGGTCCGGCCATGCGGACGGCAACTTCGGTTCGGCTTCGGGGTTCCTTCCGCAGGTTTGAAGCTTGTCTCTTGAATTCTTGAGTCTTTCGAAAGATTGACTCTTGAGTTTGAAAAATCGGAGCGGTTCGCGCAAGCGAACCGCTCTTTTTCTTTTTAATAAAAATCATTCTCCAAGTTTGGAGAATGATTTTTATTTCGGACAATTACAACATTTATAACAATTATTTTCTTTTTTCCCTTTCCTCTTTTATCTTATCAATAAAATCTTTTAAGTTTATCTGTCCAAGCTGGCCTTTGTCACGGGATTCAACGGAGATTTTTTTGGCTTCTATATCTTTATCACCTATTATGATTGTATAAGGAATTCTATTATTTTTTGCATCACGGACTTTTCCTCCCATATTGCCTTCACTTGTATCGCAGTCAACTCTGAAACCTTCTTTGTTTAATTCATCGGCAATTTTCAAAGCATTTTCATTATGATTTTCTCTGACAGGTACTATTTTTACCTGCACCGGAGCAAGCCAAAGAGGGAAGTTTCCAGAAAGATGTTCTATAAGAAGAGCTGAGAATCTTTCGATTGATCCCATAATCGCGCAGTGAAGCATGACAATTCTTTCTTTTTCTCCTTTTTCATTTACACAATGAAGGTCAAATCGTTCTGGCAAATTCATATCTAGCTGAATCGTTGCCACCTGGTGTTCTCGGCCAATAGAATCTTTAGTTATGAAGTCTAGCTTAGGTCCATAAAGTGCTGCTTCTCCAGTAGCGATAAAATATTTCGCTTTTCTGGCCTTTGCCAATTCTTCAAGCGTCAATTCAGCGCTTTTCCATACTTCTTTTGTGCCTAGGTATTTTTCCATATGTTCAGGATCATGGAAAGATAATCTGACTTTCAATTCATCAAAACCAAATGTTTTATATAAATTATCAATAATATCCCATATACTATTGAATTCTTGTTTTATTTGATTATGTCTGCAGAATACATGTGCATCATCCTGGGTAATGGAAAGAACACGAGTCAGACCGCCTAATTCGCCGGATTGCTCATCTCTATAAACCATAGTTGTCTCTGCATAGCGAATAGGCATTTCCTTGTAACTATGAGGTATTCGTGCAAAGATTTGCGTATGATGAGGACAACTCATAGGTTTGAGAGCATACTCCTTTCCTTCTCTAGATTTTATTTTAAATAAACTATCTCCGAACTTTTCCCAATGACCAGAAGTTTCATACAATTCCTTTTTTGTAATATGAGGGATTGTTACCTGCTCATATCCTTTTTCTTTTCTCAATTCCCATACAAAATTCTCAAGCCCGTTTCTTATAATAGTTCCTTTAGGAGTCCAAAGGGGAAGTCCTGGACCAACAAGCGGTGAAAATGTGAATAAATCCAGATCTTTACCGATTTTTCTATGATCCCTCTTTCCGGCTTCCTCAATCATTTTTAAATAATTTTCTAATTCCTCTTTTGTGTTGAATGCCAAGCCGTAAATTCTAGTAAGCATTTTATTTTTCTCATCTCCGCGCCAATATGCGCCGGCAATCCTATCCAGCTTGAAAGCGTCTTTTTTTATTTCTTTAATATCATCCACGTGTCCGCCAGCGCAGAAATCCAAAAAGTTTCCAGATTTATAAGTGGTGAGTTTATCTCCTTTTTTAGCATGCTCTTCTATAAGCTCAATTTTGTAAGGGTTTTTAGCAAAAGTTTTTTTTGCTTCTTTTTCATTTATCTCTGTTTTTTCAAAGCTTTTCCATGTCTTTAATATCTCACGCATTTTTTGCTCAATCTTTCCCAGGTCTTTATCGGTTATTGGCGAGCTGAATTCAAAGTCATAGTAAAAGCCATTATCTATAGCCGGCCCTATGGCAAGCTTAGTATCCGGCCAGATTTCTAACACCGCAGCACCCAAAAGATGGGCTAGTGAGTGCCTTATTTTTTTTAGTTTTTCATCCATAATATTTTAAATTTAATTTGTTTTACCATACTCATCATCTATATCTCTTGGTTTTGTACTTGCGAACATCACAGCAAGACACGGTTTGTCAGAGATATTCCCTCCCGCATGATAAACCTTTTTAGGTACTAGAAGTAAATCCTCATTAGCTTTCAGCGTGATGGTTTCTGCATCATCTGATTCTACATCCTTTAGGTGCATTACCAGTTCTCCCTTGGCAATCCATACCAACACTTCATGTTCAAGATGATAATGAACTCCTGCCGTTTTTCCCGGCTCAATCAAATTTGAATAAACCCATGTTATTTTCCTTCCCAGAACTTTTTCCAGCTTTTCCATTTCAAACCAACATTGGGTTCTTCCTGGTTTGCTTGGATCAATATCTATGTGAAAGGGAAGTTTGGTCCATGTTTTCATTTCATTGGTTGTTAATGTTTAAACAAAAATCGCCCCATAAAAAACGAGCTTTCGTTTTTTATGGGGCGATTCTACTCGCGGTTCCACCCAATGTTTGTTCTCTTTAATATAGAAATTGTTTCTAATGTGGTTGGTAGCCACCAATTCCTATGTGTATATGATAGTCAATTAAACTTTTAGTGTCAAACCTATTCCAATACTTTCAACTTCTCTATAATCAAGCTTATTTCGCCATTTCTTTCGGAAACTTTAGTTATGGCAGCGATACAATTATCCACAATAATCGCATTCTTATATTGTGCGTAAATCTTGGGGAAAACTACAGCTTCGATTGATCCGGTGAAATCGGCAATTTTTATAAAAGCCATTTGCTCGTTATTTTTGGTAGTTATCATCCTGACCTCTTCTATTATTCCTCCAACTGCCTTACCACTGTCCACTAATTCTCTGGCAGATTTAGTTTCTCCTGCCCCGTGAAGTTTTGAATTTTCTACTTCACTGGGGTCTTTTATTTTTTTTATGCTTATCGGCTGTTTTTCCAAAATTGCCCTATATTTATCAAGAGGATGTCCGGAAATATAAAGTCCAAGCAGTTCTTTTTCCCAAGCCAGCTTGTCTTTCATTGAAGCTTTCTCCGCTGGCTCAAGTCTCAGATCTCCATGATGTGTGCCGCCTTTTGAAATTCCGAAAAGTGAATCTTGATTCTGATCTTTTTTACTAATCTCTTTATTGTATGCAAGCATTTGCTCCATATTAGCGAGCATAACACCTCTATCTGAAAATTCGTCCAGCGCCCCGGCTTTTATCAACGCTTCAAGGGATCTTTTATTCATATTTTTATCCACGATTCTTGAAAGAAAATCTGAGAGCGATTTAAACTTACCTTTTGCTTTTCTTTCTCTTATTATGGCTTCGGAAATATCTGCGCCGAAATTTTTAATTGTCATAAGTCCAAAGCGAATTTTGTCCCTGTTTGGTCCAGTGGAGAAGACATCTTCGCCCGGGGTCTTAACCACGGTAAAATCGCTGTAACTCTCATTTATGGAAGGGGGCAAAACCGGTATGCCCATTTTTTTGCATTCAGTGACGAATTCACTTATTTTTTCCACATCTCCGGAATCTGCTGTAAGCACAGCTGACATATAAATAGCAGGGAAGTTCGCTTTCATATATGCGGTCTGATAAGAGACACGTCCATAACTTGCGGCGTGAGCTTTGTTAAATCCATACGCGGCAAAAGGCTCAATAAGTTTCCAGAGGGTTTCGGCTTTTTTCTCGGTCATTCCATTTTTAACAAGCCCTTTCATGAGCTTATCTTTTTGGGCGGCCATTTCAGCCGGGATTTTTTTACCCATGGCTTTTCGGAGCTTGTCCGCTTCAATCCAGGAATATCCGCCAAGGTTTATGGCGATAAGCATGACATCATCCTGATATACGATAACTCCATAAGACTCCGACAAAATATCTTTCATCCTCGGATCAAAGAATTTTATTTTTGAAGTGTCGTGTTTCCTCTCAATATATTCCGGAATAAGTTCTATCGGTCCCGGCCTGTAAAGAGCGACCATCGCATTGATGTCGTGAATCGTAGTCGGCTTCAAATCTTTCAAGTACTTTGTCATACCGGAGCCATTGAGCTGAAATAGCCCCGTGGTTTCTCCGCGCGAAAGCATCTCAAACGTTCTTTTATCATCAAGAGGAATATTTTCTATATCAATATCTTTTCCCTCAATAACTTTTACTCTGTGGACGGCATCGGCAAGGATGGAAAGATTTTTTATTCCCAGAATATCAAACTTCAAAAGTCCGACGCCATCCTCTCCGACCGCGTGCATATCATATTGAGTGATAATTTTATTTTCTCCTTTTTGGTCGTATTGAAGAGGAACATAATTTGTCAGAGGTGTCGGGGCAATGACGACTCCGGCCGCATGCACAGAGATATGCCTTGCGCAGCCCTCAATCTTTTTTGCCATATCTATAATAGTCTTTGTGTCTTTGTCTTCGTCATACATTTTTTGGAGTTCCGGCACATCAGCGAGAGCTCTATCTATCGTCATCGGAAAGCCCTGCGCTCCGAGCGGAATTAATTTTGCGATTTTATCGGAAAGCGGAAGAGGGAAGCCAAGAGCTCTCGCAACATCGCGGACAGCGCCTCTGGCCATCATGGTTCCAAATGTACCAATTTGCGCCACATTTTCCTTCCCATATTTTTTTCTGACATATTCAATAACTTCATCGCGCCTATTGTCTGCGAAGTCCATATCAATATCCGGAGCCGACGGCCTTTCCGGATTTAAAAATCTTTCAAAAGGCAATTTATATAAAAGTGGGTCCACTTTTGTAATGCCTGTAAGATAGGTGACGATAGAACCAGCGACGGATCCTCTGATATTTGTATAAATTCCGTTTTTATCGGCAAAATTCAGCAAGTCCGCAACAACGAGAAAGTATTGGGCATAGCCCTTATCTTTGATAATTTTCAATTCATATTCAATTCTGTCCACCACTTCTTTTGTTTTTGTCAGACCTCTTTTCTCAATCCCCAAATAGGCAAGTCTTTTCAATTCCTCATCCTCTGAAAGTCCGCTTTCCACTATGAATTTTGGCAATACCCAGGCGTCTTTTCCGAGGACAATCTCCAAATTGCACATATCGGCGATTTTGAGCGTATTTGCCAGAGCTTCCGGCTCGTCTTTAAAATACTCAAGAGCTTTATGGCCAGATATAAATGAAAAATCATCGGAGCTTTCTTTTTGTTCCCTGTCTCCAAAATCCGAATGGGAATTGACCTGCACCAAAGTATCGCGAGCGGCTTTATCTTCCGGATTTAAATAATAAACATCTTGTCCGGCTACAAGCGAGACTCCGGTCTTGTCTGCCAGTTTTTTTATTTTTTCTTTCAATTCCAATTGGCCTCCTATTTCCGGATGGTGTGTTATTTCCAGATAAAAATTATCTTTGCTGAATATTTTCTTGTACCAATCAATAATCTCCTCGGCTTTTTCAATATCTCCGTTTTTCAAAGCAAAAGACGTACTCCCTGAAAAATGCGGCATAATGCATACGAGCCCGTCTGAATATTTTTCAATAATTTCTTGGTCAATCCTCGGTTTGTAATAAAATCCTTCAAGATACGAATCGGTAACGAGCTTTATCAGGTTTTTATAACCTTTGTCATTCTTGGCGAGAAGCACGAGGCGGGTTCTGCGATTGTCTACACCGGCTTGCTTGTCGTTTCTAGTTCTTGCCGCGACATAAAAATCCACGCCTATTATCGGTTTGATTTCATTTTTCTTGCATGCTTTATAAAATTCTATCGTGCCGTACATATTTCCGGCATCAGTAAGAGCGAGTGATTTCATGCCGAATTCTTTTGCTCTGTGTACCAGATCGGGTATTTTCGGCAAAGCGTTTAAAAGAGAAAAATGAGAATGGGTGTGTAAATGGACAAACTTAGACATGATACAATCATTTTACTTTAATTTATGCCAAATAAAAAGCCTTGCCCCGTCAGAATTTTCAGGGGAAAATGATATCCATAATGAGGGTAAAATAAACATGAAGACAAATTTGAAAAATAAAAAATCATACATAAAAAATTCCTTCGGGGTTGCTTCAAACATAAAATTTGTTGTGGGAGTAGATGAAGTTGGCAGGGGGCCGCTTGCCGGGCCGATAGTTTTTTGCGCATTGAAAATACCTCATGATTTCTCTCCTAAAGGTTTTGGCAGGATAAAAGATTCCAAAAAACTTCTGCCCAAAAGGAGAGAAGAAATTTTTGACAAATTGGAAAAATTGAAGAAGTCAGGAATCATTGATTACTCCATTTATTCTGAAAGCACGCAAAATATTGATAAGTACGGGCTTAGTAGGATGGGGAAGTCTTGTATCAAAGAAACACTTGAAGATTTAAAAATAAAGCCAAACATAAGCATGATTCTGCTTGATGGAGGACTTAAAGCGCCAAAAAAATATAAAAATCAAAAAACAATAATCAAAGGGGATGAAAAGGAAAGAGCCATAGCTTTTGCCTCCATAGTCGCAAAAGTTTTCAGGGACGGCTTGATGCGGGGACTTTCTAAAAAATATCCAAAATATGGATTTGAAATTCATAAAGGCTATGGGACGAGAAAACATAGAGAATTGATAAAAGAATACGGCTTGTGCCAGGAGCACAGGAAATCTTTCTGTAAGAATATAAAAGTAAGAAATTGACATATAAATTATTTTATAGTAATATTTTTGTAGAAAATTTGCTCTTTAAAAGGAGGTGAAATCAGAAATGGATCAAGCGGTTCCTCTTCAAGTTTTCGCTTTAAGGCCAATGTTGTTTTGCGATCTCATTTGTGGGTTCTTCAGAACCCAGAGCGGAGAAATCTTTTTCAAAGGTTTTTCGCGAGATCTAAGCTTGGCTTTTTCTGTTGGAAAGGACGGTCTAATCTCAAGGAAAGGGATCAAGGTGTATCAGCTTGAACGAATTGAGATGATCGTGAGACCGCGAGAGTTCGGTATCCATAGGATCATGTTGGAAGATTATTGAATTGAAACACCAAAGGAGGTGAATCGAATGACTCTCTTGAGGACGATGACAAAGGTGGGAGGTCTCGGATTTCTCTCTCTGTGGATCTGCGGTTTTCTTCTCTTGTCCGCGTACCTGATCTTCACGAACTCGCCGCTTCTCTCGCATATCTGAACTTAGATCCATCATCTAAGTCAAACACAAAAAGGAGGTGATAGAAGGTGGTTAAAGGTGCCAGAGTATCCAGTGATTCTTCCCGGTGGGAAGTGGTTTATTGGGCGTTTCTGTTTCTGGCTTTTCTCGGTGTGTGTTTCGTTTGGCCCCAACTGATTGCTAAGATCAATGGTTAGAGTCTACATCAAAAAAGACTCAAAAAATCCCCGAGAATAAAATTCTCGGGGATTTGTGATTTTATAAAAAATCACCCTTTTCTTTTTTAAGAAAATAAGCTATACTCGCTTCACTATGGTAAATCGAATGAGACATAACAGATCGCAGAGGGGCAGCACCAGGTCGCAC
>CAYPMZ010000011.1:6964-10995 GCA_964412245.1 uncultured Candidatus Saccharibacteria bacterium | reverse complement strand
TTCCAAGTTTTAAATAACCAAGGTCTATTGCTATAAAACCCAAAACTATTCTAAGGATAAGGGGAGATAATATCCCGAAAGTTAAAAGATTGGGAAATGTGTTTAAGATCATGCAAATCAGTATAAAGTTTATGGTCTGTAAAGTCAAAGCAGGAATTTGCTTTTTATTTGTATCCGGCTAATATTGTAAATTACATGAAAAAAGTCGTTGTTTTAGACAATATAAGAAGCATATACAATGTCGGTTCTATTTTTAGAACAGCCGATGCGCTTAATATTGATGAAATATTTTTATGCGGTACGACCCCGACACCGATAGACAGATTTGGCAGGGCAAGACCGGACTTGGCTAAAGTCGCTCTCGGGGCAGAAAAAAACATTCCATGGGAATATTCAAAAGATACGACGGGTGTATTAAAAAGACTAAAAAAAGACAAATTCCAAATTATAGCGATAGAACAGGATAAAAAATCCATGGATTTCAAAAAAATAAAGCCAAAATATCCCATTGCAATAGTGATGGGAAATGAAGTCGGCGGAATCAATAAAAAGATTCTGGCTCTTTGTGATATTATTGCTGAAATACCGATGAAAGGCGCGAAAGAATCTCTAAATGTCTCTGTAGCCTTTGGCGTGGCATCTTTTAAAATATTAGAAAAATAATGCTTTCATTTATAAAAAAATTCATACCCAAAAAGATCTTCAGCTTTTTTCAGCCGGCCTATCATTATGCTTTTGCTCCGCTTGGAGCAGCCGTCTATAATTTTCCGAGCAGGAAAATAAAAATTGTCGCTGTTACAGGCACAAAAGGCAAGACTTCAACGGCTGAATTTATAAATGTGATTTTAGAAGAAGCTGGCAAGAAAACGGCTCTTGCCGGAACTTTGCGATTTAAAATAGCCAGAGAATCAAAAGCGAATCTTTTCAAGATGACAATGCCGGGCAGACTTTTTATCCAAAAGTTTTTAAGGGAAGCCGTTAATGCCGATTGCGAGTACGCGATTTTGGAGATTTCTTCGGAGGCGGCAAAACAGCATAGACATAGATTTATAGAATTGGACGCTTTGATTTTTACAAATATCGCCCCCGAACATATAGAATCACACGGAAGTTATGAGAAATACTTGGAAGCCAAGCTTTCCATCGCCAAAGCTCTTGAAAAATCATACAAGATAGACAAAGTAATCGTTGCAAACATAGACGACAAAGAAGGAAAGACATTTTTAAACATAAATGTTCCGACAAGAATACCTCATTCACTCAAAGATGTTGATGCGATCTCCCTTTCGGATAACAAGACGAAATTTACTTACAAAGGTACTGAGATAAAGTCGGATTTGCCGGGCAAGTTCAATATTTATAATATGCTCTCCGCTATAAAATATGCCGAATCGCAAGGCATAGATTTGGCGACGATCAGAAAAGGCATTGAAAAGTTGAAAGAAATAAAAGGCCGAGCACAGCTCATAAATGTTTCTCCAAAGCAGAAATTCAAAGTCGTTGTGGATTATGCTCATACGCCGGATTCTTTGATCGCCATTTACGAAGCGTTCCCAGGCAGGAAAATCGCCGTGCTTGGAAGCTGTGGGGGCGGCCGAGATAAATGGAAAAGAAAAGAGATGATGGAGATCGCCGAGAAATATTGCGACGAGATAATCCTGACCGACGAGGACCCTTATGATGATGATCCAAAAGAAATCATAAGAGACTTGCAAAGATATTTTAAGAACAAAAAACCGGAAGTTGTAATGGACAGAAGGGAAGCGATAAAGAGAGCGATAAAAAAAGCAAAGACGGGCGACATCATCATTATTACCGGTAAGGGAACCGATCCATATATAATGCGCGCAAACGGCCTGAAAGAAAAATGGAGCGATGCTGAAGTGGCGAGGGAGGGACTGGAAAAAACCAAAAATTAAATATTAAAAATCAATCTTGATTGGAAAAAATCATTCACGGCTTTCGCGGTGGAAGAGGCGGCTTTGTCAATGAATAAATTCCTTTTTGTTTTATTCCGCATAAATTTTTCATAAATATAAGCATATTCAATAAGGACGCTAAGAGTGTCCGAAGTATTGTATCTGCCGATGGCTATCAAATCCTGTTCCGGAACTATGCCAGCATCTTCCCCCGGCATTGTGCTTACGTATTGTATTTTATAAATTTCATCAAATAGATTTTCTGCGAGAACTTTGCTTGAAGTTGAATTTGAATACTGGCTCTCTGGGACGTAAATTGTAAAGCCGTAATATGACGGCTTGCCTTTGTATTTTGGGTTATCATTAAAATGAACATGAATGGTGATATCAAATTTATTGTCATTTGCCCACTTATTTATTCCATAAAGAAATAATGTGGCGTGAGGATTGGCTTCCGCATGATAAACTGTCGGACTGATTGACTTAATTTTTCCATTATTAACAAGTCGGTACATTTGATTTTTCATGCTGTCTATCCAACTGCTAATTGCCGCTTCATTGTTATCCACATATTTTTCTAAGCCGGGATTCCAGCCATTCTCATCACGCGCCAAAATAATTTCAAATCGTGGATTTGCGGAAAGATAATTTTTTAACTTGATTGCGAGTTTGAGATTCAGATCTCTTTCTATAAGGTTTTTATATACGGCTCCGCCGTCATTTGGCTCATGGCCGGGGACTATCAGAATTTTAATTTTGCCATTCTGCGGAGCCTCAGTGTATTTTAAAATCAAGTCTTTAACCGAGATTCCAAGAGCAAAAAAAGCGGCAGAAAAATTGTTCGTTTTTCCAATATACGAAAGAGCAAAACTTGTCGATGCCAAAAATGAGAATATTGAGATTAAAATCAACAAGCCGGCAAGAACATTTCTTTTCATAGCAGTTATTTTATCATATTGTTTTACATTTTTCGCTTTTAGCTTTACACTTCTTCACCCGTTAAAGTTTTTGCCAACGCTTTAGTAAATGTTAATTAACGAAGCCACTAATAGTTAATATGGTAATATTGTATGTAAGTATGATAAACAAAGATCAAGCACATTTATTGGCCAAAATTTTTCTCGGGTAAATGCCCGAACTCCCGGAAGTACAAACCACGGCAAGCATTTTAAATAAAAAGATAAAAGGTCTTAAAATTTTGGATGTCTGGACGGATTATGATTCGCCCTATTATAAGGGCAAGAATGATATCAAGAATAAAAAATATTTTCCCATTTTCAAAAAGGAGGTTTTAGACAAGAAGATTTTAAGCGTAGAAAGGCGGGCGAAGAACGTGTTAATCAATGTTTCAGGAAATAAAACCATCCTTGTCCACATGAAAATGACCGGCCATCTTTTATATGGAAAATATAGATTTTTTAATAAAAAATGGCTCCCTGCAGATGACGGGCCTCTTGCCGATCCGTTCAACCGTTTCATCCATCTTGCTTTTAGTTTGTCTGATAAAAATACCCTGGTTTTATCCGATACCAGGAAATTCGCCAAAGTTTTTGTCTTTGATACCGACAATATAAATGAAGTTGAGGGCTTGAAAAACCTAGGTCCGGAACCGCTGGAAAAAAGTTTCACGTTTAAGATTTTTAAGGAAAGGCTGTTGAAAAAGCCGAGTGGCAAAATAAAGACTGCTTTGATGGATCAGGAGCTTATTTCCGGAATAGGTAATATTTATTCCGATGAAGTCTTATTTCTTTCCGGCATACACCCTGTCTCTAAAGTGGAAAATATAAGCGAGGTGAAATTAAAAGCGCTTTACGGCAACATTATAAGAGTTCTGAAGCAGTCTATAAAAATTGGCGGCGATTCAATGTCAGACTACAGGAACCCTCTCGGTGAAAAGGGAGGATATCAAAAGATTCATAAGGTTTATAGGAAAACTGGAGAGAAATGTTTTATGAAAAATTGCAAAGGCATTATTCGCAGAATGAAAATCGGTGGCAGAAGCGCGCATTTTTGCGATTGTCACCAGAAATAGACTTCACTTCCCCAATATTTTCAAAGCTTCTTTTATTCTATCGCCAGTTTTTGTAAACTTGCTTTCCACTTTTTTCAAAG
>CAYPMZ010000011.1:3660-6864 GCA_964412245.1 uncultured Candidatus Saccharibacteria bacterium | reverse complement strand
GCTTCTTTTATTCTATCGCCAGTTTTTGTAAACTTGCTTTCCACTTTTTTCAAAGCTTCCCGCGCTTCTCCTTGAGAATAGCCAATAGCTTTGAGCGCCTCAACTGCATCCACCTCGTCTCTCAAGCTTATGTCAGATTCGGCTTGCAATCCTATTTTATCTTTGAGCTCAAGCACGATTTTTTCTGCAATTTTCTTGCCTATACCGGAAACTTTTACAAGGTGGGAAATGTCGGAAGTTGAAACTGCTCTTTTTATCATGGATACAGTACTTGCATTTAAAATGTTCAATCCTGTTTTCGGGCCGATGCCGGAGATGGATATGAGCATTTCAAAAAAATCCAATTCCGCCTCGGTAAGAAATCCGTACAAATCCAAAGCGTCTTCACGGACGGCCAGGTGTGTAAACAGAGAAATATTTTTACTTTTTTTTGCGGCCGATTTTGTTTCTGTCGTGGAGTAAATTTTAAATCCTATTCCGCCAACGCTGACAATCAGGAATCTATCATTTACTTCTGTTATCAATCCTTCTATTTTTGCAATCATAAATTAATTATATCATACCGTCTAAATTAAAAGATGATTTGCTTTTATCAATTAAAAATGCTATCTTTTAATTATAAATAAACAAATATGCCAATAACATCATCAGCGAAAAAAGCCCTAAGAGTTGCCGAAAGAAAGGCGATTTTTAATGCTCACAGAATGAATAAGATTGACTCTCTTGTAAAAAAGCTAAAAAAGCTTGCTAAAGATAAAATGACCAAAGAGGCGCAGAGCTTATTGTCGGAAGTCTACAAAGCAATAGACAAAGCGGTCAAAACAAAATTCTTGAAGAAAAATACCGCCGCAAGATACAAATCAAGACTTACTATTCTTGTAAACAAAACAAAAGCGAAAAAATAAAAATCCCGTTAGGGATTTTTATTTTAATCATGTCCCCTCGGTTGGAATCGAACCAACATTGCAAACTTCGCAAGCTTGCGTCCTATCCATTGAACGACGAGAGGATTTGAAAGGCGGCAAAAACTAATGTTTTTGCCGCCCTCAATTTATCATCTAAAAGCTTAAAATCCAAGTTTCTCCATTACTTTCTGCGATAGCGGTTCATATAATTCTTTTTCTGGCAGATATTGAAGCAAGAAATTTCTTATATATAAATGATGATATTGTTCAATTGGCACGACAATAAGCGGCATAACCGTCTTTTTTGATTTGAATAATATTTTAGGTTCATCTTTATCTGTTATATCAACCCAAAATTCTTCCAATGTGGCAAATGGATACATGTCTCTTCCAACCACAAGACCCCTAGGATCAAGGCTGATATCAAACAGACGCGGTTCCTTTGTGGAAAAAAAGAGAAGCGCTGCTGTGCCTATTATTATAAATATGGCAAAGAATCCGTCATTAATTATAAAAGATATGGCGGCAATCGATAAAGCAATGATTATCACAGCCCAGTACCAGTCAGCCGTTTTCTCTTTTTTCTTATGTTCGTACGCTTTCCAAGATATTTTTTCCATTTACCCGAGAAAATTTTTACTGATGAAAATGTTTCTGCTGTTAGCAATCAATCTCTTGACCTTCTTATCCGCTTATATGGCAACAATCAGGTCAGATTTAGATTTTCAGAAACGTCAGTAAAAACTTTAACGGGTTAATTATACCAAAATTTTTGAAAATGATATAATTAACGAATGCAACACACCAAGCTCATAGTGGCCAACTGGAAAATGAATCCGGAATCTCCCGAAAAAGCAAAAGCCATAGTCTCCGAGATTGAAAGTAAGATTAAAAAATTAAAATCAGTCCGTATAATCATTTGCCCGCCTTTTGTTTTTTTAAATGAAGTCGCAAAAGAGATTGCCGGATTAAAAAAGATTTATTTGGGCGCTCAAGATTTATTTATCGGCCAGGGAGTTTCGCATACCGGAGAAATAAGCCCGGAGATGCTCAAACATTCAGGAGTCAAATATATTATCGTCGGCCATTCGGAAAAAAGAGAGCTTTCAGACACCGATGAAATAGTAAGGGAAAAACTTTTGGGAACGTTAAAAAACGGTTTTAAGGCAATACTCTGCGTTGGAGAAAAAGAAAGAGATGGGCAGGGAAAATATTATCAAGTTTTAAAAAATCAATTGGAATCCGCCATACACGGCTTGCCTAAAAAGTTTATTAAAAATTTAATCGTGGCTTACGAGCCGGTATGGGCAATAGGCAAATCCGAAAGAGAGGCAATGAAGCCGGAAGAGCTCAACGAAACAGTTATTTTTATAAAAAGAGTTATCAGCGACACTTTGCATTATAAAGAAATAGAAAAAATATTGGTGCTTTACGGCGGCTCGGTGACTTTTGGAAACGCTAAAAATATTGTTGAAAGAGGAAATGTAAACGGTCTTCTTGTCGGAAGAGAAAGTTTGAAAGTAGAAAACTTTTTGGAGTTGATCAAAGAAATTCACCCTGTTAAATGATTTTAAATTTAAAAATAATGCTTTACGGAAATATAGATACTTTCAAGATATATAATAAGTCGCATATTACAAGTGTAAAAAATTTAAAATTAAGATTTGAGTATTAACTTCAAATCTGATTTAACAGGGTAAATGAAAGAATATTCTGTCAGGGAAGAAATTGGAAAGGAAGCAGATAAAGAGCTTGCTAGATATCCGGAGCTTCTGCGAAAACTCCTATATTATAGAGGGATCAAAACCGCCAAAGACGCGGAAACTTTTTTAAATCCTGTTTTTGAGGAAAACTTCAGTCCATTTCTAATGCTCGGCATGGACAAGGCAGTGGAGAGAATATCGGAGGCTATTCGGAAAGATGAAAAAATCGTTATTTATAGCGATTATGACTCTGACGGCATTCCGGGAGCCGTTATACTTCACGATTTCTTTGAAAAAATCGGCTATAAAAACTTTCAGAACTACATTCCGCACCGAGTCCTTGAAGGTTTTGGCCTAAACGACGAGGCGGTGGAAGAATTTTCTAAAAACGGGGTAAATCTGATTATTACGGTGGATTGCGGGATTTCCGACACTGAAGAAGCGGAAAAAATAAAGAAACTCGGCATAGATTTGATAATTACCGACCACCATTTGCCAAAGATTTTAGAGAATAAAGAAATTTTGCCCAAAGCCGTCGCAGTTCTTGATCACAAGCAAAAGGATTGCAAATATCCGGATAAGAACCTTTGCGGTTC
>CAYPMZ010000011.1:0-3560 GCA_964412245.1 uncultured Candidatus Saccharibacteria bacterium | reverse complement strand
TTTTTGGCAAAAAAATGGAACATTTGCAGTTGGATTTTGAAAATAATCTCGGACAGAAAATTTCTGCGATAAGTTTTTTCAAAAAGCCGGAAGATTTTTCCGTGAAAATAGAAAAAGGCGAAAAAATAAATCTTTTGGCGAATATTGAGCGCAGTTTTTTCGGCGGAAGAACAGAATTGAGGCTCAGAATCTCGGAAATTTTTTGAAATATCTTGAAAAATGTATTGCAATATAGAAAAATCCATAGTATTTGCGAAGAAAATGGATTTTTTGACTTATAAACACAAAAAATTATTGCTTTTCATAAACGGGGGTATATAATTGTAAGTCTAACTCGGGGAAAACTTTTTTATTTTATGGAAATCACGATAACAAAGAAAAATGGCGCGCGCGAAGCGTTCAATGCGGACAAAATCAATCGTTCCATAGAAAGAGCATGCAAAGGATTGATGGATCCGATCTCCATGGTCACGCAAATCGCGACAGAAACCAGATTTACTTTGTATGATGGCATCACGACTGATGAAATGGACCAAGCGACCATCAATGCCGCTCTTCAAAATGTCAAAGAAAACATATCTTACGATAAAGTTGCGGTAAGACTTTTTTTAAAAACGGTATACAGGCAAGTTTTTGACGATTACGACAAAGATTCTTTTGAAGAGCTTGATAAAAAACATAGGGAAGGTTTTTCTCTGTATATCAAAAAAGCGATTGAACTTGGAAAGCTGGATAAGCGCATGGAAAAAAAGTTTAATTTCAAAGAATTGTCAAAAGCTCTGAAGCTGGAAAGAGACGAGCTTTTCCAATATGCCGGACTTTCCACTATGATGAATCGCTACGCATTGAGGAATTTCAATCAAGAGCCGATGGAAACTCCGCAATATTTATTTATGAGAATTGCCATGGGACTTTCGTACAATGAAAAAGATCCGACAGCTTGGGCGAAAAAATTCTACGAAAAAATGTCCCAGTTTGATTATATCGCCGGAGGTTCCACAAAGCTTGGAGCGGGAACTCCGAAGTCCGCTTTGTCCAACTGCTATCTTTTGGAAATCCAGGATGACATGAAAAACATCGCCAAATCGGTTGCAGATGTCATGCTCCTGTCAAAAGGTTCCGGAGGCATTGGCGCATCTGTCACCAAACTTCGCGCAGCAGGATCTCCTTTAAAATCAAACAACGGCACTTCCACAGGACCGACTCCTTTTGCAAAAATAATTGATACCGCAATCCGGGCAATCCAGCGCGGAGGAAAAAAGAAAGGGGCTCTTTGTTTTTATATGGAAAATTGGCACCTTGATTTCCCCGAATTTTTAAATTGGAAACAAAGCGCAGGCGACGACTATATGAGAATGCGCACGGCAAATACTGCCGCCTTCATATCCGACGAATTTATGAAAAGAGTAAAGACCGGCCAAGATTGGTATATGTTTGATCCAGCCGAAGCTCCGGACCTCTGCGAGCTATACGGCAGCGCCTTCAGTCAAAGATACGCCGAATATATAGAATACGCCGAAGCGGGCAAATTAAGAGTTTTCAAAAAGGTTCCGGCAACCGAGCTTTTCAGAAATATGCTCGTCTCTCTCCAAGGCACATCTCACCCATGGCTTACTTGGAAAGACACTATCAATCTAAGAGCGCTCAACAACAATACTGGCACTATTCATATGTCCAATCTCTGCACCGAGATCTGTCTGCCCCAGGACAAGGACAATATCGCCGTCTGCAACCTCGCATCTTTAAATCTCGCCAATCACATTTCCAATAAAGAGGTTCAATGGAGCAAATTGGAAGAATCCGTCCGTTTGGCGGTCAGACAGCTAGACAATCTTATAGACATAAACATTTTGCCGGTTCCGGAAGCGGAAAAATCCGACAAAGAAAACCGCGCAGTCGGCCTTGGCGTCATGGGCCTTGCTGACGCCTTTGAGAAAATCGGTCTCGCATACGACAGCGAAGCCGCATACGACTTCACCGACAGGATTTTTGAATTCGTAAGCTATATGGCAATAGATGAGAGCGCCAATCTCGCCGAATCAAGAGGAAGCTACTCTCATTTTGCAGGTTCCGAATGGTCAAAAGGCAAAGTGCCGATAGACACTCTTGCCAAAGTTGAAGCGGATCGCGGAGAAAAAATGAATCTCTCTATGGGAAGCAAGCACAAGGGCCTTGATTGGGAAATTTTGAGAAAAAAAGTCGCAAAAGGAATGAGAAATGCCACTTTGATGGCGACTGCGCCAAATGCAAACATTGGTCTTGTTGCCGGCACGACTCCCGGCATGGATCCTCGTTTCGCTCAAGTATTTTCTCGCAATAAAATTTCCGGAAAATATCTGGACATTAACCACAATTTGGTAAAAGACCTAGTCAACCTCGGCCTCTGGGAAAAAGTCAGAGAGAAAATCTTTGAATTTCAGGGAGACATTTCCGACATCATGGAAATTCCGGATCACATAAAAAATATTTATAGAACTTCTTTTTCCGTATCGCCTTACGCATTCATAGAAGTTGCTGCCCGCGCCCAAAAATGGATTGATCAGGGAATTTCCAGAAATATGTATCTTGATACCCGTGATATTGACGAAGTTATGAAAATTTATATGACAGCTTGGGAAAAAGGAGTAAAAACGACTTATTATCTGCATATGAAGCCGCGACACACTGCAGAGCAGAGCACGGTGGCGGTAAACAAAGCTTCTATCACCGGAAAAGTCGGATTCGGCGCGCTGAAAAAATCCGCAATCTCCATTCCGGAAATGCCCCAGACAATTGAATTTCCGGAAATGATCGTTCCAGCTGTTCCCGAAAAAGTCGCCGTATCAGCTACATCAGCTCCAGCCAAAGTGGGGAAGACAGGAAAAGTTTGCCCGATAGATCCGGCTGAATTAGCCCAGTGCGATAGCTGTCAATAAAAAACTAATAACAATGTCACTAATTGGAAAAGCATCTCCCGAAGATACAAGTCTTCACCCCATTAAGTATCAATGGGCTTATGATCTATACAATCAAGCGGTTCGCAATACCTGGTTTCCCCATGAGATTGCTCTAAAAGAAGATTTGGAAGATTGGGAAAAGATGACAGAAGATGAAAGGCATGCGGTCAAATTCCTCATGGCGTTTTTTAATCCTGCCGAGCTTATCGTAAATCGCTCCATCGCTCTTGGTATGTATCCTTATCTTAAGGCGCCGGAGTGCCATCTGTATCTGGCAAAGGTGATGTGGGAAGAGGCAAATCATTGCGTTGCCTTTGAATACGTTCTTGAGACTTTTCCTTTGGATCGGGAGAAAATATTTAATACCCACCTTGAAGTTCCCTCAATGATAGCCAAAGAAAACTATGTGACAAAATATCTAAGGAGAATGACAGAACAAACTTTGGACATAGAAACTGTGCAAGGGAAAAAAGATTTCATTATCAATCTTATAGCGACGAATATTGTAATGGAAGGAATCTGGTTTTATTCCGGCTTTATGGTAGCGCTTTCTTTCCGTCAGAGAAATCAGCTCCGCAATTTTGGCTCAATGATCAACTGGGTTTTGAGGGACGAGAGTCTTCA
>CAYPMZ010000010.1:2096-11270 GCA_964412245.1 uncultured Candidatus Saccharibacteria bacterium | reverse complement strand
CATCTCCGTCGTTGAGTCCATCCTCTTCATCATCACCATCTCTTTCACCAAGCGCTTCTTTATCACCATCATCATCAAGCTCACCATCATTGAGTCCTAGTTCTTCATCATCACCATCATTGAGTCCTAGTTCTTCTAGTTCACCATCTCTTTCACCAAGTGCGAGTCTTTCACCTTCATCATCTGAAAGTCCATCTCTAAGTCCGTCTTCATCTTCTTCACCATCTCTTTCACCATCTTCTTCAAGTTCACCATCTCTTTCACCGAGCGCATCTCTTTCCCCATCCTCATCTGAATCGCCATCATTGAGTCCTTCAAGTTCTAGCTCTCCTTCTCTTTCACCATCTTCTTCAAGTTCACCATCTCTTTCACCGAGCGCATCTTTGTCGCCATCTTCATCTGAATCTCCATCATTATCTCCTTCATCATCTGCGTCACCATCTCTTTCTCCATCAAGTTCTAGCTCACCATCTCTTTCACCAAGTGCGAGTCTTTCACCTTCATCATCTGAAAGTCCATCACTTTCACCATCTTCATCAAGCTCTCCATCACTCAGTCCAAGCTCTTCAAGCTCTCCATCTCTTTCACCATCAGCAAGTTTATCTCCATCCTCTTCTTCTTCACCATCACTCAGTCCATCAAGTTCTGCATCACCATCTTTATCGCCATCAAGTTCTGAGAGTCCATCACTTTCTCCAAGTTCATCCTTGTCCCCATCTTCATCCGAATCTCCTTCTCTTTCGCCATCTTCATCTACTTCACCTTCGCTAAGCCCTTCAACATCTGAATCACCATCTTTATCGCCATCAAGTTCCGAATCTCCATCATTATCTCCATCCGCATCTTTATCACCATCAAGTTCCGAAAGTCCTTCTCTTTCTCCATCATCATCAAGTTCTCCATCTCTCTCACCATCTTCATCCGCAAGTCCTTCTTTATCATCTTCTGCTTCTTTATCGCCGTCTGCATCTGAATCTCCATCTCTATCTCCTTCATCTTCAATTTCACCATCACTTTCTCCATCTGCTTCAGATTCTCCATCTCTCTCCCCATCAACATCAGAAAGCCCTTCACTTTCCCCATCAACATCAGAAAGCCCTTCACTTTCTCCAAGTTCATCCTTGTCCCCATCTTCATCCGAATCTCCTTCTCTTTCGCCATCTTCATCTACTTCACCTTCGCTAAGCCCTTCAACATCTGCATCACCATCTTTATCGCCATCTTCTTCACTCTCACCTTCATCATCTTCTTCACCGTCACTTTCTCAATCAACATCTGAGTCCCCATCACTTTCACCAAGCGCTTCTTTGTCGCCATCAAGTTCTGAATCTCCATCACCTAGCCCGTCCATTTGTGTTTCAGAAATACTGACAGTAAACGATCTAAACAGAAGTTTTATAAAGAGGGTCAATGGAATACCGGGGTTATCAATAAAAGAAGTCAATGGAGCGGTTTGGAATTGTTAGGCTTTACAACTGCATTTTTTTAATTTATTATTGATACAGATATGCATACAAAGATCCTCAACTTCATAAAATATAACAACGCTTTCACCATTATTTTGGGCGTATGTTTTTTGAGTTTTGGAATCAGCTTTGCCGCGAGTCCTGCAGTGCGCGACAGCGTCTATTCAAGTTCTGAAACTGTAGTTTCGGTTGATAATAGCTCTATTATTTCGGCTGATTTGGACAGCTTTGATTTTAATTTAAAAATAAATAATGTTGCCGAAGACGATAAAAATTATTATGCGGACTATTCTTATCAGACAATGGTTATTGAGGATGGTTTTTGGAAAAACAAAACGATAGAAAAAACTCTAAAGGAAAGCAAAGAAGCTCTCAACGGAAAAGACTTCGGGCTTTATGCAGCAAAAGAACTTGGGGATGATATGAACTATGAACTGTCTTATTTAAAAAGAGTTCAAAAATTGGAAACAGGAAAAGGGGAATCGCACAAAGTGGTTACTGTGACATACTCCGGCCTCATTGGAAAATTATTAAATCCTAAAGAAAAAGTCATAGAAGGTTATAACCCAGTTATAGCGGAGGTCGTTCCAAAAGAGATCACAGTTGATGTCCATAAAACAAAACCACAAGAAAATAATCCTAAATCAGAGACAACTCCACAGACAGACCAAACAGAATCTACTCAGAAATCAACATCAGGCGCATCAACAGCCACATCATCGTCCGAAGCTTCAATAGATTCAACAAGTACATCTGAAACAAGCACCTCAACTGACATCACAGCAACTTCAACTGACTTATCAGCCACCTCAACAGCCACATCGTCTGAAACTTCAATTGATTCAACAAGCACATCTGAAACCAGTACCTCAACCGACATCACGGCAACTACAACCGATTCTTCTTCAACAGACACGCCGATTTCAACTGATTCTTCAACAACAACTTCAACGGACACATCTTCTTCAACCGACAATACTTCAACCACTACCGCTATTTAGTTTTTAAATTAAATGTACAAGTTGCGCCTAAATAAAAAGTTGTTTATTTCATATGCTCTTTTTATAATCCCGACCTTTTTTTGCTGGTCAAACATTTCTTTTGCTCAAGAGTTCAATTCAACAAATTTTAAAGTATTGGATCCGGTCATAACTTCTGGCGGTGGACATTCTTCCTCCACAAATTACCAGCTCGATAGCTCTATAGGCCAAATTGGCATAGGCACAAGTTCGGCTATAAGTTTTAATTTAAATGCAGGATTTCTGACTTTTCCATATGTTACCACGCCGGTAATTTCAGCAACTCCTGGAAATGCCTCGGTAACTCTTTCATGGACAGCCGCAAACGGCGTGCAAGGATGGACTGCATCAGGTTATGACGTCGGAGTGGGAACTATCTCTGGAGGCCCGTATACTTTTAGCGCATCTCTCGGAAATGTGCTATCTTCCACACGCACCGGTTTATCCAATGGAACGCTTTATTATTTTGTGGTAAGGGTTGAAGATTTTTTTGGAAATATAATTGCTACTTCCACGCAAGTTTCATCAACTCCTGTAGCTCCTTCAACTCCACCTAGCGGGGGAGGCGGTGGCGGAGGGGGCGGAGGATTAGGATCTTCGGGGACTGCAGTAATTTTTTCTGGAAAAGCATATCCAGGAAGTACCGTAACATTATTAAAAGATGCCCAAGTTGCTGCTTCTACGGTTGCTGGTTCAGATGCTAGTTTCCAAATAAATCTTTACAATATTTCTGGAGGAAATTATTTTTTTAGTGTTTATTCAGAAGATTATAATGGAAACAAATCCCAACCTTTGACTTTTCCTGTCAGTGTTACTTCTGGAGTTACGACATATGTAAATGGAATTTTCTTAGCGCCAACAATCTCTGTAGATAAAAGCGAGGTAAAAAAAGGGGACAATATAGCTATCTTTGGCCAATCTGTTTCCCAAGCGGATATAATAATATCAGTGCATTCTAATGTGGAAATTTTTGCTAAAACAGTAGCTGATAAAAACGGAATATATCTTTATAATTTTGATACATCACAAATAGATTATGGTGATCACAATACAAAATCTAAAGCATCATTAAACCAGCAAATTTCTGATTTTAGCAAAACCGTAGCTTTTAATGTTGGCACAGAAAATATTCTTGCTTCAGCCCCACAAAAGTGTCCCGCAAGGGGTGATTTGAATAATGATTGCAAGGTAAACTTGGTAGATTTTTCCATCGCATCATATTGGTACAAGGCCCCTTTGAGTGATGCATTTAAGATTGTAGAAAAAGATAAGCTTAATGGAGATGGAAAGGTAAACTTGGTAGATTTTTCTATAATGGCATACTACTGGACAGGGTAGTGGAAATTAAAAAATAAAAATGAAAAATTTTAAAATAAAATTTAGTATAATCAAATATTTTTTTGTGTTTGCAATTTTCTTTACAGCTGTACCAGTCTTGGCATCTGAATTTTCTTTTGATACGCCAAGTAAAGATATATCCATAGGCCAGCAGTTTCAAATAGATTTAAATATAAATACTGAAAAAGAAAATATCAATGCAGTGGAAGGCAGTATAATTTTCCCAACAAATTTATTGGAATTATCCGATATAAGATATGGAAATTCTATCGTTAATTTTTGGGTAGAAAAACCTGTTTATAAAGATGGGACAGTAGTTTTCTCCGGTATCACTCCAGGAGGATATGTTTTGGATAAAGGTCTTATTCTTTCCATTATTTTTAAGGCAAAAAAAGAGGGCAACGCTTTAGTTAGAATAGAAAATGGCAGTGCACTCCAAAATGATGGTAATGGAACAAAATCAATATTAAAAACTTCAGACTTGCAAGTAAATATTTCAAGCGCTAGCCAAAATAAAGGAAATAAAAATTTTACCGTCATAGATAAAACCCCTCCAGATACATTTAAACCGGAGATAGGGCATGATCAGAACTTATTTGATAATAAGTGGTTCGTGGCATTTACAGCTCAAGATAAAAATTCTGGCATAGACAGATATGAAGTAAGAGAATCTAGATATTTTATTTTTAATTCTTCAAAATGGGTTCCTGCAATCAGTCCTTATATATTAACCGATCAGAAATTACAGAGTAATATTTATGTTAAAGCTATAGATAAATCGGGAAATGAGAGGATTGTAAAATTATCTCCACAAAATCCAATGCCCTGGTATGCAAATATAGAAGATTGGTTTATAATTATATTAGTCGCGATTGTTGCATTTATTTTTTATTTGAAAAAAATAAAAAATAAACACTAAAATGACACAAAAATTTACGAAATTTTTAGTATCCATTAGTTTTATATTCGTGTTTTTTGGTGTATCTGCATCTTTGGCGCAAGCAGCGACTCTTTCCCTTTCTCCTTCTTCGGGAACATATTCAAAAGGCTCATCTTTCACAGTCAGCGTACTCGTTTCAAGTACAGACAAGACCATGAACGCAGCTTCCGGTCTTATTGCTTTTCCTACGGATTTACTTTCAGTTTCTTCCATTTCCAAGACAGGTTCAATAGTTGATTTTTGGGCGCAAGATCCGTCTTTTTCAAACACTGCCGGCACAATAGATTTTGAAAGTGTGCTTTTACCGCCGGGTTTTACCGGAAGTTCAGGAAAACTTATAACTATTACTTTTAAAGCAAAAGCATCAGGCACAGCAAATTTAAATTTTACTTCAGGTTCAGTGCTTGCTGCTGATGGTGTCGGTACGGATATTTTGACATATTCCGGAACTGCTTCTTTTAAAATTACTGCTGGCAACGAACCTGTAATAATACCCCCAGTAGCAGATAATGGCACGCCACAAGCTCCATTAATAACATCGTCAACACATCCTGACCAAACACAGTGGTATGCTTTGAAAGACGCAATATTTTCTTGGGGATTGACGAAAGATGTTACGGGAGTAAGCGTTCTCATAGGCAGGAATGCAAAATCTTCACCGACTGTTTTATATAGCCCTCCTATAAGCACGAAAGAAGTTAAGGATTTGGATGACGGTGTTTGGTATTTCCATGTTCAATTGAGGAATGACAATGGCTGGAGCGCGGTATCTGATTTCAAATTACAAATAGATACAGAAAAACCAACAAGCTTTGATATCACCGAAATAAAGAGAAATGACCTTACAGATCCAAAAGCGAAGTTTGCTTTTAATGCCGTAGATAAAACTTCAGGCATAGATCATTATGAAGTTCAGATAGACAGCGGTCCTATAGAAACTTGGAAAGACGATGGAACGCATATTTATAAAACTCGCGCTATGGAAGGCGGAGTTCACACAATGCTTGCTAAAGCAGTAGACAAAGCTGGCAACTTCCTGCTCGCTTCAGTAGATTTTATTATCCAGTCTTTGGAAGCCCCTATAATTACAGATTATTCAAAAGATGTGCAAAGCGATTCAGTGCTTACGGTAAGCGGAACAACAAAATATCCTAATTCAGAAGCCGAAGTGTTTTTGAAAGATGAGAAGGGTATAGTTAAAAAATATTCTTCAAATGCAGATAAAGACGGTAATTTTACAATCATATCAAATGACAGATTGAGAGATGGACTATATACAGCTTGGGTGCAAGTTATAGATAGTAGGGGGGCAAGAAGCTTGCCTAGCGAAAAAGTTACCATATCTGTAAACCAGTCCGCGCTTATAAGAATAGGAAATTGGGCTATCAGCTTCCTTTCAGTGCTTATCCCTCTTATAGTACTGATTCTATTATTAGCGTCTTTGTTATGGTATGCATGGCGCAGATTTTTCCTCATAGGAAAGAAAGTTCGTGATGCAGAAAGCGCTCTTCATAAAGCTTTTGATTTGTTGAAGGAAGGAGCAAGAGAGCATATTAAAACGCTCAATAAAACCAGTAACAAGCGGGAACTTACAAATGAGGAGGAAAAAATCCTTAAACAGCTCGGAAAAGACTTGGACGATGCCGAAAAAATCCTTAGAAAGGAGATAGAAGATATTGAAAAATAATTTACATTTTTACTTAAGCTTTCAAATGATATAATAGGTTTGACCTCAAAATAAGTGAAAATATCATATGGCTTCTATTACTGATAAATTTCAGAAAATTAGTTTTATTTTTCTACCTATTTTATTAATAGTTTTATTTCCTTTTTTATCTATTGCTCAAGGCGCTAATAATGTACAGATTTATAATGTAAATTCACTCATACAAAAAGCGAATATTTATTTATCTCCATCTGCGGGGGCTTTTATGGAAGGATCAACTTTTCAGGTTCCAATTTTTATTGATACAAAAGGCAGAAGCGTCAATACCATATCACTTCACATAAAATTTGATAAAAATAAATTAAATATTATTTCACCATCTGGAAATAAATCTATAATCTCACTTTGGGTTGATGCGCCGAGCTACTCCAACTCAGATGGAACGATGAACCTTTCCGGTGTTATACTCGGCGGTATAAATACTAAAAGCGGTTTGATAACCACAATAACTTTTAAAGCGGTTGCCACCGGTGATGCTGAAGTTTCTTTTACAAATGAATCTCAAGTATTGGCTAATGACGGATTAGGCACAGCAATTCACTCTTCTTTTGACACAGGACTTTATACAGTGGTGCCGAAGTCACCAGATGGCGTAACAGTATTTTCTGAAACTCATCCATTTTCTGATAAATGGTATAACAATAATACTCCGGTACTTTCTTGGGAAAAGCCGCTTGGCGTGACCGATTTCAGTTATATTTTAGATGATAAGCCGTTTTATTCCGGATAATATTTCAAAAACTAAAGAAAGTACTATTTCTTTTCCAAATACTCCAGATGGACTGTCATATTTTCATTTAAAGCCGATGAAGAATGGAATCTGGGGAGGGACAACAGATTTTTTGATAAGGATAGACACGACTCCGCCAGCAGGATTCAAGCCGAAAGTCGAAGTATTTACCGCGACAGCTATTTCCACTAAAGCACTCGTTTCATTTTTTACGACCGATGCTTTGTCAGGAGTTGATCATTATGAAATCGGTATTATAAAAAAGAGTGATCCGGCAAGTGTTTCTCCAGTTTTTGTGGAAGCGAATAGCCCATATCAATTACCGCTAGATGTTTCTAACGATATGCGGGTGATCGTTCGCGCTTTTGATAATGCTGGAAATGTTCGCGATGAGATCGTAGATGTAGACATTCCTTCGTCAGTTTTTGGATTCTTTAGCAATAATATATTAATAATTCTTTTGCTATTGTTGCTTCTTGTTTGTATCAGCGCTCTTTTTGCTACTAATTATCTTTTTGGTCTTCAGTTGAAACTCATGAGATTGCGTTTGGAACGGGCGGTTGAAATTGCCAGGTTAAAAGAAGTAATAAAATGGACTCGTTGGGCATTGGAAAGGGAAGAAAACGTTTTGCCTATGACAGATGTATCTACGGGGGGGGGTAATAGGGAGAATGACTTTTGAAGCAGAAGAAAAAGCCAAAAAGCTGATTCTTGAAGCAGAGACAAAATCTGTTGAAATAATAAAAGAAGCTCAAAAAGAGGAAAGAACAATACAAGAGCGTCTTACTAAAAAAGAAAGTTTTCTAAATGAAAGGCAATCAAATATAGATAAAAAAGTAGAAAATATAAAACAAAAAATATCAGAAATGAAAGATATATTTTAAGGATAGTTATAAACAATAAACATATCAAATTCAAATTTACTAGCAAGATTTTTTATTTAAGTTTTGCTATACTGATTTGTATGAAAGAAGATATTCACCCCAGTCAAATAAAAAATCAATTTGACGGGGCAAGGAAAAAAATTAAGCAACTTGAAGAGGAAACTCAAAAGTCCGATTTTTGGAATGACAAGATAAAAGCCCAGGTTGTTTTAAAGGAATTAAATTTCCTGAAATCCGAACTTCTCGGAAAGGACAAATACAATAAAGGTCATGCCATCATGACGATTTTTTCCGGAGCCGGCGGAGACGACGCCGAGGATTTCTCAAGAATTTTGTTTGAGATGTATTCAAAGTATTTTACAAAGAATAATTGGGACTATAAAGTTCTGGATGAGACTGAAAATGACCATGGCGGATATAGAAATATAACTATTGAGATTTTAGGTCCAAATGCTTATGGCTTGCTTAAACATGAGTCCGGAGTTCATCGTCTAGTGCGGCTTTCGCCTTTTAATTCCAAAAATTTAAGGCAAACCTCCTTTTCACTTGTTGAAGTCGTGCCAAAAATTGAAAAAGATGCAGATATACAAATACCGGAGAACGATTTAAAAATAGAAATATCAAAAGCCGGAGGCCCTGGAGGCCAAAATGTGAATAAAAGAGAAACCGCGGTAAGAATGACGCATATTCCCACGGGCATAGCTGTAAGGACGACATCCGAAAGGTCTCAAATGCAAAATAGAGAAAAAGCATTGCAAATATTGAAAGGCAAGTTATATAAGCTCAAAGAAGAAGAAAATGAGATGAGGAAGAAAGGAACGCATTTAAGCAAGAGTATTTCCATAGAATGGGGAAACCAGATTCGTTCTTACGTATTTCATCCGTATAAAATGATAAAAGATCACAGGACTGGAGTAGAGACGGCGAATATTGATAAAGTATTGAATGGAGGACTTGATGAATTTATAGAGGCGGAGAAAAATTTAAATTAAAATTTTTATGATATAATATCTTGCAATGATTGTTTTTGAGAAAATCACAAAGATATATCCTGATGGCACTATTGCCCTT
>CAYPMZ010000010.1:0-1996 GCA_964412245.1 uncultured Candidatus Saccharibacteria bacterium | reverse complement strand
AATGATTGTTTTTGAGAAAATCACAAAGATATATCCTGATGGCACTATTGCCCTTGATGAAGCCACTGTTTCCATAGAGCCAAAGGAGTTTGTTTCTATTGTTGGCCATTCCGGCGCCGGCAAGACTACTCTTGTAAAGATGCTTCTTGGCGAGGAAAAACCGACAAGCGGAAAAGTCTTCTACCAATCTTTGGATATTAATAAGCTGAAAAAACGCGATATAGCCAATTTTAGAAGAAAAATAGGCACAGTTTTCCAAGATTTCCGTCTTTTATCCAATAAAACCATTTATGAAAATATAGCTTTTGCCATGGAGATCGCCGGCAGAAGTGAAGAGGAAATACATTCCGATGTTCCATATGTGCTTGAGCTTGTTGATCTCTTGCACAAAGCCATGAATTTTCCCAATGAACTTTCAGGCGGAGAAAAACAGAGAGTCGCTATTGCAAGAGCTATAGTAAATCAGCCGGATGTGGTAGTTGCCGATGAGCCTACAGGTAATTTGGATCCAATAAATACCAATGAAATAATAAAAATTTTGAAAAAGATAAATGATCTCGGCACAACTGTCATTCTCACAACGCACAATAAGGGTGTCATAGATTCTTTAGGTAAGAGAGTTATAACGATGGAAAAAGGAAAAGTAGTGAGAGATGATGCTACAGGAAGGTATGTGATGTGAGGTATACGAATCAACGAATTATGCGAATATTGCGAATGGCAACGAATAAATTAATGCAAAGGAATTGGTTTAATGATAAAATTAAGATTGATATGAGATTTATTAATTTTTTGTTTTAAATTTAATTTTTACACTTTTCATTTTAATTTTTTAATTTCTAACTATGTCTTGGCTGAGCACAAAAAGAGTTTGGAGATCCGGCGCCCAGAATTTTTTCAGAAATGGCCTGGTATCATTTTCTTCGGTTGTTATCATGACAATCACTCTTTTTATAATTTTATCCACCATACTTTTCAGCGGTTTTTTGAAATACAGCTTGGACAGGGTTAAGGAAAAAGTTGACATAAATGTTTATTTTGTGACTTCAGCTTCCGAGCAGGATATTTTGGCGGTTAAAAAATCATTAGAAATTTTACCCGAGGTGTCTTCGGTTACATATACTTCCCGCGATCAAGCCCTCTTGGATTTTCAAGAAAAACATAGCGGAGACCAGCTTACTTTGCAGGCCATTGATGAGCTCGGTTATAATCCTTTGGGAGCATCTTTAAATATAAGGGCGAAAGATCCGTCAGATTATGCCGGCATAGCAAGTTTTTTGGAAGGGAACAGCAATGAACTATTATCTAGCGGGGGTTCAAAAATAATAGATAAAATAAATTATTCTCAAAACAAAGTTGTCATAGACCGGCTGACGAATATCATAAATTCAACCAATATGATCGGGTTGTGGCTAGCCATTATATTTATTGTTATTTCAATAATAATAACTTTTAATACCATAAGATTGACTATTTTTATGGCTAAAGATGAAATCTCTGTGATGCGTCTTGTCGGCGCTTCAAATAAATATGTCAAAGGGCCTTTTATGGTCTCGGGGATTCTTTGCGGATTGATTTCAGCTTTTATAATAATTGTCTTATTTGCCATCGCTACTTTTTGGATTAGCGCATATCACGCAAGCTATTTTGTCGGCTTTGATGTCTTTGGATATTTTATGGTCAATTTCTTTTCAATTCTCGGCATAATTGGCGGTTCCGGAATTATTTTGGGAGGATTCTCCAGCTATTTGGCTGCGCATAGATATTTAAAGAATTAAAAAATAAAAGCGGGGCGCGAAGCGCCCCGCTTTTTTGCTTGAGTTATCCTAGCTTTTCTTGTATTCTGTCCATCATTGCGGGATCGTCTAATGGTAGGACACATCCCTCTGAAGGATGATATCTTGGTTCGAGTCCAGGTCCCGCAGCAATGTTGACAAATTTTCTATTTATGCTATTATAAAAAGCGGAGTAATAAGTTCTTCACACAAGACCAACA
>CAYPMZ010000009.1:0-11353 GCA_964412245.1 uncultured Candidatus Saccharibacteria bacterium | reverse complement strand
TAATCATCGTGTTCAAAAATTCTCACCCAATATTAATGTAAGCGCAAATTCAGGTATCATAACAGCAAATACTACTTTTACGGCGACCTGTACCGGAGCCGGAGGCACCGTAAGCAACAGTGTTCCAGTATCAGTTATCGGTCCGCATGTTGATATCACAGCTTCGGACAGCCAGGTTGCGCCAAATGCTTCAACAAACATTTCTTGGACTTCAACCGACGCCGGCTCTTGTTCAATAACTAAAAATGGAAATCCATTTTCAACCGCTTTATCCGGTTCCAGTGTTTCTTCGGGCAATCTGTCAACAACTACAACATTTACAGCAAGTTGTACCGGGTCAGGTGGAAGCACCGCTTCAGCAAGTAAAACAGTATTAATTTCTTCTCCTACAGCTAATATCTCTGCCGCATCCAATTCAGTTGCGTCTAATGAAACAACAACAATTTCTTGGAATTCAACTAACGCTGACTCCTGCTCAATAACCGAAGGCGGCAATCCGTGGCAATCTGGCACATCCGGCTCCGCAGTTTCTGATTTTATCGCAGGAAATACTGCTGTTACATTTACCATATCCTGTACTGGACTCGGCGGCTCGGCGACTGACAGCACAACTGTCTCTTCTGGACAGCCTTCAACTAATCAACACGAGTCCTTTACTTGTCAGCCCCCAACAGGCACATTATATATAAATACTCCAACCACCTGGACTATTCCTACAAGCCATACTGTTACGGGGACGGATTGGAGCGGCACGAATATTTCAGGTACTGCGCATACCTCTGGCACAACATTAACAAAAACCTATACGACTATTGGAAGAAAATATATATATGCCACTTCAACAGGCCCGGCTGGCACTGCCGCGGACCCAGCAACTTACACTGCGACTTGTTCAGCTTCCGCTATCCTTCAGAATCCTGTGGGAACTACAACAGAAATTTAATTTAACCATCTGTAAATGCAATTAGAAACCAAACAACTAAAAGATTTTTTGATAGACACCGGGCTTGTCACGAGAAGTGAATACTCCGACATAGAAAACGACATAAAGAGCGGGAAACAGAAAGATTCTCCCGAAAAAGTTTTGGTAAGTCTGGGAAAAATTTCTGAAGATGATTTGCGCAGAGCTCAAGCTTATGTCTACGGCATACCTTTTGTTGATTTAAAAAATCAGAAAATAGATCCTGCCGTTCTCTCCTTGATTCCCGAACCGATAGCCAGAAAAAACAACATCATTGCTTTTAGAAAAAACATTGACTCTCTTGAAGTGGCCATGCTTGATACTCAAGATCTTTCATCCATTGAATTTATAAAGAAAAAAGTCGGTCTGAATATTCTGCCAAGAATGACGGACACGGAATCCATAAAAAGCGCAATTTTGCAATATCAAAAAAGTTTGAAAGCCGAATTTGGCGATCTGATACAAAAAGATATTTTAGCTCTTAAGAATATCAGCACTTCTGATTTGTCCGATGAATCGGTAGAAAGCTCTTTAAAAAAAATTGCCGAGGATTTGCCAGTTGTCCGTATCGTGGACACGCTTTTAAAGCATGCCATATTGCAGAATGCCTCCGATGTTCATATAGAACCGATGGAAGATTCCCTTTTGGTGCGATACAGAATAGACGGAATTTTGCATGATGCCATGATTCTTCCCAAATTGGCCGCAACAAGCATTACCGCAAGAATAAAAGTTCTTTCAAATTTAAAATTAGATGAAAAACGCCTGCCTCAAGACGGCAGATTTAAAATTGAAGTAAATGACGAAAGAGTTTCCTTCAGGGTTTCTATCATACCGACATATTTTGGAGAAAAAACCGTCATGAGACTTTTAAAAGACGGCTCGGGGTCATTTTCTTTGGAAGCAATGGGTTTTCATGGCGCCAGTTTGGAAAGAGTTCATGAGGCCATAAGGCAGGCGAATGGCATGATACTCACCACCGGTCCGACAGGATCCGGCAAAACCACAACTTTATATACGATTATTGAACTTCTAAACACTCCTTATGTAAATATTGCAACCATTGAAGATCCGATTGAGTATCAAATACCAAGAATAAATCAAACTCAAGTCAAACCTGAAATCGGCTTTACTTTTTCAAACGGACTTCGCACTCTTGTAAGACAAGACCCAGATATAATAATGGTCGGAGAAATCAGGGATAATGAAACTGCGTCGCTTGCCGTAAATGCGGCGCTTACGGGCCACTTGGTTCTTTCCACGCTTCATACAAACTCTGCAGCTGGAGCCATACCTCGCCTTATAGATATGAAAATAGAGCCGTTTTTGATCGTATCCACAGTAAGAATCGTTATGGCCCAGAGACTTATTAGGAAACTGGCCAATGCCAAGGAAAAATATCTTCTTTCGGAAACGGAACTCGCATCTCTTGCAAAAATAATTGATTTGGACAGAGTTCTGGGAATGCTCAAAGAAGAAAATATAGTCGGAAAGAATGACGATTGGCACAAAATCAATTTTTACAAAGCCGTTGAATCTTCCGAATCAAAAGATGGCTATCAAAGCAGAATCGGAATCCACGAAGTGATGAAAATGACGCCCACAATAAGGGATCTTGTCATAAAGGGCGCAACCTCTCAAGAAATAGAAGCCCAATCAAAAAAAGAAGGCATGATGACAATGCTTGAGGACGGAATATTCAAATGTGTAATGGGCCTTACAACCATAGAAGAAGTATTGAGAGTGGTAACTGAGTAAAATCTATAATATATGAAACTGAAATTCAGGGCGATAAAAAGAAATGGGAAAAAGTATAATGGCGTTAGGGAATCTAACGACAAATTTTCCCTTTATGCCGAGCTGAAGGCGGAAGGCGACACTTTAATATCAGCTTCCCCGGTCAGCGATACGAAGTATTGGTCTAAGGGCGCTTTATCTTTATTTAATAGTGTTCCTGAACATCAAAAAATAATTTTTTCCAAGAATTTGGGCGCAATGATAGAGGCCGGCCTGCCTTTAGCCAGAGGGCTTTCGGTATTGCAAAAACAAATTGGAAACAAGTATTTTAAAAGTGTTATCTCATCTTTGGAGACAGAAATAAGAAAAGGAAAAACTTTGTCGGAGGCCTCTTCCAATTATCCTCACATTTTCCCCAACCTTTTTGTGGCTATGGTAAAATCCGGCGAAGAAAGCGGCACTCTTTCGGAATCGTTGAAAATTATAGGTTCAGAAATGGACGAAGCATACAAACTCAAGAGAAAAATCAAGGGAGCTATGATATATCCGGCAATCATTATTTCAGTAATGATTGTTGTCGGAATTCTGATGCTTATTTATGTAGTGCCGGGCATTACGGCCACATTCAAGGATTTGCACGTTGAACTTCCCGCCATTACAAAAATACTTATCGTTTCAAGCGATTTTCTAAAAAATAACGTATTTTTATTCATGCTATATGTCATTATTTTTTATATCATTTTATATTTTTTCTTTCTTTCAAAAATGGGAAAGAGATTTTTGGACTTTATTTTGCTTAAAATTCCAGTCATATCGGGAATAGTCAGGGAGATAAATGCCGCAAGAATCACGAGGACAATCTCATCGCTTTTATCTTCGGGCGTGCCTTTTTCCGAGGCAATATTAATTACGAGCGAAGTCATTCAAAACAGCTATTTTAAAGATTTGTTGAATGAGGCGAGGATAAAAGTGGAAAAAGGCGAGACCATATCAAGCGTGTTTCTCAATAATACGAAGTTATGTCCGGTCTTTGTCGGAGAGATGATGAATGTCGGCGAAGAAACAGGGAAACTTTCATCTATGCTCATGGAAGTTGCGACCTTTTATGAAAATTCCGTAGATCAAAAAACAAAAGACATATCCACCATTATTGAGCCGGTTCTTATGGTTATTATCGGCACCGCCGTCGGTTTTTTTGCTCTTGCCATGATTAAGCCGATCTATTCCATAATGGATTCAATATAAAGATGAAAAAATTAAAAACCAAAATTCAGACTTTGAGGAAGGGATTTACCTTAATTGAAACAATGTCTGCTATTGCAATCGGGATTCTTTTGATATCAATTATTTTTTACTCCTTTTCATCTTTGAGAAACAATGCCTCGCTTCAAAAAAATGTTTCACAGGCAAAATCTATTTTGGAAGAAGCTCGCTACTCGTCTATTTCAGAAAAGAGCGACTATTCTTATGGAGTGCATCTGCAATCTGACAGACTAGTATTATTCAGCGGGTCAGTTTACAATTCAGCAGATGCTAAAAACAAAACCCAGCTATTTGATAATGCCACTCTGGATAATATTTCTTTAAACGGTGGGGGCAGTGAAATCATTTTTAATAAAATAACAGGAAGTACTAATACTTTCGGAACATTCAGGATCAAATCATCAATAGATTTGAATAAGAGCATGATCATAAGGGTTATTGGCACCGGTGTTATAAGTGAAGAGTGATACAAATCAAAACCTGTCCCGTTAAAAATTCAAGAAAATCAAAGATGAGAATAAAATAAGATTATGCTAAATATTATACAAACAAAGCGAAATACAGATATTAAAATTTTGTACGGGATGCAAGAATCAAAAATCAAAACTTTACATTTGGGATTTTCCCTTACCGAGGTATTGGTAGGAGCATCTATCATAAGCGTGGCCTTAATCGCCATTTTAAACGCTTATGGTTATTTAATTCGCGCCGAGATTGGCAGCGTAAACTCTTTAAAGGCGACATATCTTTTGGAAGAAGGAATAGAAGCCAGCCATTATTTAAGAGACAAAGGATGGGCGTCAAATATTGCTTCTTTAGGCACGACTACAAAATATTATTTATATCTATCTTCCTCCGGAGGTGTTGGCGTTTGGCAGGCTACAACCACAAAGCAAATTTATGGCGGTATTTTTGAACGCACGATGACTTTAAGCGATGTCTATAGATCGAGCGCCACTCAAGATATTTCTCCGACCGGCATATTGGATCCAAATACAATAAAGATCAAAATAAGCGTTTCATGGCCAGGAATAAGCGGGGCAACAACAACGAAACAGCTTTCAATTTATTTGACCAATATGAATAAAAATTAAAAAAGTAAAATGAGGGAAACAAAAATAAAATTTAAAGTTAAAAATAATTCAAACAATTCTTCCGGGTTCACCCCCACACCAACTTTGGCGTTGTTGCCAAGTTTTTTCAGACTGATCGGCTTTATCAAACTGATTTTTCATAAATCCGGATTTTTTCACAATCCTAAATTGAGGCAACAAAAAACTACACCAAAGTTGGTGTCGGGGTTTAGTCTGGTGGAGACTCTGATTTATGTTTTTCTCATCATTTTGCTTACGCTCTCGGTTGTAAATTCTCTGGTCTTTATGACAAAGTCATACAGGGATATCCGTTCTGTCAAGTCAATAAATCTTTCTGCGAACACTTTGTTGAATCGATTTTCTTATGAAGTCAAAAGAGCAAATAATCTTAGCGGGACATTTGGCACGGCTACGAGCACTCTTACTTTGACTCAAGGAGTAAACACTTTAATTTTTTCTTTGGAGGCAAGTTCAAGCAGGGTCATAATCTCAACAAATGGGATCAAAGATTATCTGACTTCGGCTGAAACAAAAGTCACAGCGCTGACATTTTTGAAATTGCAGGCAACTTCCACCTCATATGGGGCGGTAATTCAATTTACCATTTCAAATTCAAGCGGAAATAATATCAAAACCGAAAATTTTGAGTCATCGGATGTATTAAGGCACTTTAGCATATGATGAAAAAACAATTCTACAAAAAAAGACAAGATGGACAAGTAATGATGCTGACGACAGTATTTTTCTTGATAATCGGCCTCGTAATAATTTCTGGCATATCTTTTACGGCCCTGAAAGACACATACAATATCAGGAGTTTATTATCCGGCAAGGTCAGCTTTTATGTCGCCGAATCGGGAATTGAAGACACTCTATATCGGCTAAAAAATGTAATGATAGTGAATAGCAATAGTCTTATGATTGACGGGAATTCCTCGTCAGTTACTCTTCAAAATAATGCCAATGGAACGATAACAGTGCTATCTCAAGCTTCTACAAGCGATTTTTATAAAAGAATTCAAGCCAATATAACGACTTCCGGAACAAATGTAGCTTTTCATTATGGAATTCAAGCTGGCAATGGCGGTTTCACTCTCGCAAATAGCTCAAGCATAATAGGGAATGTTTTTTCTACAGGCGTAATATATGGAACGGGAAATTATATATATGGAGATGTTATTTCAGCAGGGCAAAACGGTTTAATATATGGAATTCATGCCACAGGAACCGCATATTCTCATACAATCGGATCATCAACAGCGAATGCTACGGCAATCGATAAAAATGCATATTATAAAAACATCACAGCGAACACCACAGTTTCTGGAACTAAATATCCGAACAGCACAGATCAAGGAACTACATCGTTGCCAATATCCGACGATCAAATTCATACATGGGAAAATGAAGCTTTGGCCGGAGGCATTATGAGCTCAAGCAGCTGCGATACTTACAGTTCGAGCAGCAATACTTGCACTATAAGTTCGGACAAAACATTAGGTCCGAAAAAAATACCTTTTAATTTATTGGTTAAAAGTTCTCAAAACACTTTGACAGTATCCGGCGCTTTATGGGTAACCGGCAATATTGATACTCAGACAAAACCTATAATAAGGATGGCATCAAATCTTGGAAGCCAGAATGTTCCGATTATTGCCGACAATCCGGCAAATTCCACAACGAGCAGTGTTGTGACAATTGCTCAAGGCACGCAGTTTTTCGGATCCGGAGCTACAAGTTCTTATGTTTTTATCATTTCTCAAAATAACAGCGCTGAAACGGGAGGATCAAACATTGCGATTTCAATGGGACAAGGTTCTTCAGCCCTTGTCATTTATGCGAGCCACGGACTTATCAGCACTACTCAAAGCATAGATGTTAATGATATAACGGCTTATCAGATAAGTCTGGCTCAAAGTTCCACCGTAACTTATGACACCGGTCTCATAAATACTATTTTTTCAACCGGCCCGACCGGAAGTTTCAGCGTATTGGATTGGTCGGAATTATAGGATTGCCAAGCGGTAAATCCAAATCAGCCCTGTTAAAAAACCTTATTAAGTGCTAATATTTCCAGCATGGAAAGAGAAAATAACAGATTTACCGTCAATATAACGCCAGGCTCATTTTTCAAAGGCCTTCTGATAATTTTGCTTTTTTGGTTTCTATTTTTTATAAAAGATCTGGTGCTTGTGGTTTTGACAGCCGTGGTAATTGCTTCCGGCATAGAGCCCCTGATTCATTGGTTTAAAAGATTCAAAATAGGAAGATTGCCGGCCGCAATAATTTCTTATGCGATCATCTTTTCCATATTTACCGGACTGATGTTTTCATTTATTCCGTCAATTTTAAGCGAAGCGTCCTCTTTTCTCACGACATTGCCAAGATATCTGGATTCAACTACTCTCTGGAATCCTTTAAACATAAATAGCGGTGATGTCACCGTATCGCAAAAAGTAGTCGGGGGAATTGCCCAAGGAGTGAACAATCCCCAACAGCTTATTAAAGATATTTCCACAAGCGGAACGGTATCTGAAATGAAAAATGCGGGTTTTGGATTGGGCGATCTTATAAGAAGCATTCAAGGATTAGCGTCAAATACTACCAATGGATTCATAACAATAGTAAGTGTTGTATTCGGAGGACTGCTGTCTTTTATTTTAATTGTTGTTTTGTCTTTTTATCTCCTTGTTCAAGAAAACGGAATTTCCAAATTTTTAGGCCTCATTACTCCCATAAAGCACGAAAAATATGTAATTGATCTCTGGAAAAGATCCCAAATAAAGATAGGAGAATGGATGAAGGGGCAATTATTATTGGGAATAATCATAGCGATTCTCGTATATTTGGGCCTTGTCATTCTTGGCATAGAAAACGCCTTGCTTCTCGCGGTTCTTACGGGAGTTCTTGAGATAATTCCTGTGTTTGGCCCTATCATTGCCTCAATTCCTGCCATACTGACGGCTTTTGTCGGTGGGGGAATAACGTCTGCTTTTCTTGTAATAGGCCTCTATATCATTGTCCAGCAATTTGAAAGCCAGCTCATTTATCCTCTTGTGGTGAAAAAAATTACCGGAGTCTCGCCAATTATTGTCATTTTGGCCCTTATAATAGGCGCGAAGCTCGCCGGATTTCTCGGCATAGTGCTTTCTGTTCCTCTAATCACGGCTTTCATGGAATTCATTCAAGACATAGAAAAAGAGAAAATACTTTTCTGGCAGAAAGCTGGCGAGATCGAAAAACTGTAAAATTCACCCTGTTAAATGATTTTAAATTTTTTCAAGTGATATTTTACACAGATATAAGCAAGTTTATAGTTTGCAACAGGTCGCATCTTATTAATATGGAAAATTTAAAATTAAGATTTGAGAATTCAAATCTAATTTAACAGGGTAAATGAGTGCAGGCAAAAACTTTTATATAACGACCACTCTTCCTTATGTAAATGCTGAACCGCACATTGGTTTTGCAATGGAAATCATCCGTGCCGATGCTATCGCAAGATACAAAAAACTCGCCGGATTTGATGTTTTTTTTAATACCGGCACAGACGAGCACGGAGCGAAAATCTACAATAAAGCGATTGAGGGCGGAAAAGATCCTCAAAAATATGTTGATGAATACGCTGAAAAGTTTAAAGACCTGATTCCGCTTCTTGGTTTGAGCGAAGATATAAATTTTACAAGGACGACGGACAAGCACCATATAAAATCTGCGCAGGAATTTTGGAGAGTCTGCGACAAGAACGGCTATATTTATAAGAAAAATTATAAGATAAAATATTGTGTCGGCTGTGAACTTGAAAAAACGGACTCCGAGCTTGTAAACGATTGCTGTCCTATACACCCGAATATTCCGATTGAAATATTGGACGAAGAAAATCATTTTTTCAAATTTTCAGAATTTGGCGAAAAACTTCTGAATTTCTATGAGGAAAATCCGGACTTTGTCATCCCTGACTTCAGATTCAATGAAATAAAAGCTTTTGTTAACAGGGGTTTAAACGACTTCAGTATTTCAAGATTGAAGTCCAAAATGCCTTGGGGAATAGAAGTGCCAGGAGACAGCGAGCAGGTAATGTATGTATGGTTTGACGCTCTCGTCAACTACATTTCTGCAATCGGATGGCCGGATGATTTGAAAAAATTCAATAAATGGCACAATAAAGAAAACGGAATGGTTCAATATTGCGGGAAGGATAATCTTCGCCAGCAATCGGCAATGTGGCAGGCAATGCTTATGGCTGCGGGATTGCCAAATTCCGGTCATATAATTATTGATGGTTTTATTACTGGTGCTGGTGGAGTAAAGATGTCCAAATCTTTGAACAATTTTATTGAACCGAATGAAATTGTAAAAGAATACGGCACGGATGCCCTGCGTTATTTTCTTTTGAGAGAAATATCTTCTTTTGAGGACAGCCCTTTTACAATGGAAAGATTTAAAGAAGCTTATAATGCAAATCTGGCAAATGGATTGGGAAACTTAGTTTCAAGGATTATGACTCTTGCGGAAAAAAATTTGGAAAAATGTCCGAAAATTCAGGAAAAATCCAATTTTAAGGGATACTTTGATTTTTTTGAACAATTCAACATCAATCATGCTGTGGATTATGTTTGGCATAAAATAGGAGAATTAGACAAATTCATTCAGGCAACTGAACCATTTAAAGTTGTAAAAACTGATCAAGCTAAAGGTAAAAAATTAATATCAGAAATGGTGATTAGTCTATATGAAATAGCCAACATGTTAGAACCCCTAATTCCGGAAACAAGTATCCATTTGAAGAATCTAATAAAAGAAAATAAAAAACCGGAGAAACCTCTATTTGCCAGAAAAGACTGAATTTTGGATTTTGACCTTCAAATCACTTGGGAGTTGAACTCCCAAGTAAATTTTTCTTGCTAAGAAGCTAAAAAGCTAATAAGCTACAAGCTATGATTAAATACATAGATATTCATTCCCATCTCAACTTCAAGGATTTTGATATTGATCTGAAAGATGTCTTGAAAAGGATGAAAGACAATGGCGTTGCGACAATTGTTGTTGGCACTGATTTGGAAAGTTCACGAGAAGCAGTCAAACTTGCCGAAAAAAATGAAAATGTTTTTGCCTGCATCGGCGCTCATCCTGCAGATGAAAGAAATTTTGTATTTGACGAAAAAGACTTTGTGGCTTTGGCAACAAAGCCAAAATGTGTGGCGGTAGGCGAGTGCGGACTGGATTATTTTAGATTTGAAGGGGATCTTGAAGCCGAGAAATCTCGCCAAGCAAAAGAATTTATAAAACAGATTGAATTTTCCATCAAATACAAAAAGGCCTTAATGCTTCATATCCGAGATGCTTATGAAGATGCTTATGAGATTTTGAAAAAATACCCCAAAGCTTACGGAAATGTACATTTTTTTACTGGAAGTATTGAATGGGCAAAAAAGTTTATTGATATTGGTTTTACCGTTTCCTTTTCCGGAGTTATCACCTTTGCCAGAGAATACAAAGAATTGGTTAAAAATATTCCTCTTAATAAGATGCATGCAGAGACCGATTCTCCATATGCGGCGCCTATTCTATACAGGGGCAAAAGAAATGAACCGAGCTATGTTATAGAAATCGTTAAAAGAATTGCCGAAATTAAGAGTGAAGATATTGAAAAAGTCAAATTACAGCTATTAGAAAACGCCAAAAAAATGTTTGGTCTTAATATTTAATATGATAGTATCATCGCTATGATAGAGCCAAAAATTCTAATTACAAAATCAAGCGCGGATTATGAACTGCTGGACTCGGGGAGAGGAGAAAAGCTTGAACGTTACGGCAAGTATGTTTTGAGAAGACCCGATCCGCAGGCAATATGGAATAAAAATCTGCCGGAAAAAAATTGGAAAGACGCCGATGCTTACTTTTTCCGCGAAGAAGACAAAAAAGGATGGAAGAAAAACCGTGAGATACAGAACGAATGGCAAATCTCTCTTTCAGGAATAAAATTTAATATTAAACCGACTGCTTTTAAACACACGGGCGTTTTTCCTGAACAGGAGATGAATTGGAATTGGATAAAAGAAAAAATTAAAGCTTCACCAAACAGGCAAATAAAAATCCTCAATCTTTTTGGATATACCGGCGGAGCTACACTCGCAGCTCTTTCGGCCGGTGCAGAAGTTACTCATGTTGACAGTTCAAAGTCAGCCATAACTTGGGCGAAAGAAAACGCAGAAATTTCCGGACTTTCAAAAAAGCCAGTCAGATGGATTATTGATGATGCAAGGAAATTTGTGATGAGAGAAATAAGACGAGGAGG
>CAYPMZ010000008.1:0-11400 GCA_964412245.1 uncultured Candidatus Saccharibacteria bacterium | reverse complement strand
GACGGATTCTCTTTTAGGATTACAGGCTAGCATTACCCTATAAATTTATAGGTGGGTGTCCTCGATGTTGCGCCAAGGCGTAACAAAAGTTAGACTCCCTGAAAAAATGTTAATCGGATAATGCTTTCCTAATAATCCTAGCTTAATTATATCACTCCCATATGCGTGTCAACAACCCGGTAGTGAATTTTGGCATCAAAAAAGTTTTTAAATTAAAAACTAGACTCAATCCCAAGGAATATTTTGTTAGAAATCCTATAAATACCCTTAAGAAATAAGACTTTTTTAAAAACAATGCCAAAATCTACTACCGGGCAACCAACATCATTTACAACACTTGAAAAGGAAAAAGAAAAAGTCCGCCTTAAGGCGGACTTTTCTTTTCTGATTAACGGAGATCGATTCACGAAATGGTAATCCATTGAGTGAAGCGAGTTGTGTTCAGGAGTCCGCGGTGGCGGACACCTATTCCGTAAAGAAAACCTGGTGTTAAAAAACCGCCTGAAAGCGGTTTTTTAACTTTTCTTATCTATTTGATATATCCGACTTTACTTTCTCAATATATCTAGCAGCTGCATCCTGTCCTCCAAGACCAAAAGAAAGGCCTAGAGCAAGAGAGATTGCAATTATAATGCCTGTAAATAGAGTGTTTACAAAAGAAACTGCGATACCAAGCTGCATTACTGCGGCAAGTATAGCAAAGACCCAAACTGCCCATTTTACAACATTACCTGCAAAACCTGATGATCTTAAATTAGCAGCTTTTGCCGCCCCTACTACGATTTTCTGCATTGTTTCTGCGACTATGGCAGCGATAAGTATTATAAGTGAAGCTACTATCACCTGAGGCAAATAGCCCAAAACAACATCTTTCAAGAAAGATGTCACTTGAGATAAGCCCAAGACTTCAAAAGAAGCCACTAAGAATACTACAATGAAAAACCATTCTACAAGCTTGCCTAAAAATACTCCGGAATCAAGCTTGAAGCCGGCTTTTTCAACAAATCTTCCTACCCCCGCTGACCTTAAAGCAGTGTCAACTTTGGCCATAGAAACCACTTGAGACACAAATTTATACAATATTGCGCCTACTATCCAACCAACAATCGCTATGATAACAGCGACTAGAAGCTTTGGAACAAAATCGGCAACGCCAAGCCATACACCCTGTAAGGAAGCAGACAAGACATCAGTCCATGAATTCATCATAAATTATTAATTTAATTAACTAATAAACCTAATAAAGCTAACTCCTTTCGGATATTAACGACCTGTTTATGAGAGTTAATTATAACACTTCTTCCCTATGGGCAAAGGCGAGTTGTGGATAATTAACAATCTCAAAACTAAAAGTGAAAAGTGTAAAAATAAGGCTTGAAAACACAAAATTGGTCTATTTCCTCTTTATAAACTATAATTTTACACTTTTCGCTTTAAGCTTTACGCTTAATTATTCATTCTATCCAACAGGACTTTATGAGGATAATCTAAAACATCCCTTATGAGCTTATCGTTCATACTGAGCCTATATTCAAAATCTGGAGTCTCAAAATAAGCATAAACAATATCTGTGCCGGTTTCAGCTTCTATGTTTTTGATAATGCCATTAAGAATACTCTGCTTTAAATTATTACCAACAATAAGCATGTCTAGTCTGCCTTCTCTGTCTTGAATAAAAATACCGGAAACGATGATGAGTTTCGGCTTGCCTGCCATAGAAATATCTTTTATTATTTTTGTATCTTCAAGCGCTTTGGTGTTTATTAAGAGCTGTCTTAGCGGAGCCATGTATGAAAAACCATCATTAAGGCAATATCCTTGTGATCTCTTTTTCGTCTCTATTATTTTTGTTTTTTTGTTTTTCGTAATTATTTTATAAAAGATTTTCTTTTTGATAAGATCCGCTTTTTCTAAAATATTAAGTTCTTTTTTGGCGATTTTGGAATTAATTTTTGATTTTTGGCAGATCATTTCGATGTCAAAAACGGATTCTGCATTAAAAATAAAGAGCCGTATAATCTTGACTCTTGCCTCACTGCCAAACAATAAACTTAAAGTTTTCATTTGAGTTAAAGGAAGCAAAAAAAGTCAGTGCCTCTTAATGCGATCTCTTAAAATATGGAATATATAAAATTAACAATTGTCGTCAAACCATCTCCAATAGTAGACAGCGCCTGATTATAACTTTGAGTAATATCTCCTATAACATTAGAGAAAATATTTTCTATAATATTTGTTGTGGTGGAAGTTCCCGTAGTTGGTTCTGTAGCTGTCGCAGTTTCTCCGCTTGTAGTGCTAACAAGCTCTTCCGATGGGGTTGTTGATGTGGAAGTTATAGTTTGTTCAGATGTGGGTATTGGTTCAAGAGTTGGTGTTGTGGTAGAAGCTATAGGCGCAGGTAGAGCTTCAATGATTGTAGTACAACCTAGAATATCATTTGCTTTGGTTCTTGTGGTATTACCGAAGTTGCCTGTGCCTGAAGTCAGACCAAAAGGTTCAAGGATATCTTTAGAATAGAGTTCCTGGAAGGCAGTGACTGCTTGCATAGTTTCTGTTCCGTAATAGTTATTCTCTGTATCGCTTGGTAGTGTGTGGAATCCTTGGTTGCTTAGGAAGATCTGAAGGTTCTTTACGTCTAGATCTTCGGTATATGGATAGAGATTCTTGGTAAAGCAAAAGTTTTCAGGCAAAGAAAGTGTAGTGGTTGGAGTGGAAGTGGAGATAGATTCAGTGGAAGTAGTGGTTGAGGTGGTTGAGGCGATTTCTTCCGTTGGGGTGGCAATTTTTTGATCCTCCGATGATGTCGTTGTTACAATTGGCCTGCTACCATGACGAGTAATGGCTTGCTCTATAGTGACAACTGTTGATGTTGAGATAGGCCCTGCAGTTGCTGTCACTGTTGTCGTTCCGGTTGAACTTGCCGTAAAAAATCCGGTGGAAGAATCAATGCTTCCAACAGTAGAGCTTGAGCTTGTCCACGTGGTTGTTGTGGCAAATAGATTACCCAGCTGATCCGTAGTCGTTGCGGTGAATGTCGCTGTTTCTCCAATGGTAAATGTCGGAATTAAAGGCAACATAGTTATTGAAGTGAGTTGTAATACTAAAACATCTGTTGATGTTGAAAGTGATCCTGCTGTTCCAGTAATAGTCACAGTACCACCCGATACCCCGGTAAAAACTCCTGTCACCGGATCAATTGTCCCAATCAAATTATCCGAACTGGTCCAAGTGGTTGTTGTGGAAAATGTCTCACCAAATTGATCCAAAAGCGTTGAGGTAAAGGTTGTTTTTTCATCTGCCAATACTGTTGGAGTTAAAGGTGAAATAGTGATTGAGGTAAGAACAGGAGGGATAGCTGTAAATAAAGCAATATTGGAGTGACTATTGCCGCTAACTGTAGTAAAACTGCCGCCAATATAAAAAGTATTTTCGTTTGATGAAAGAGCAATATTCTGAACTGTATTATTAGCATTTGGATCAAAGTCAGTAAGCGAACTGCTTGTAGCGCTGAAGGCAGCAATGCGGTTGCGGGTTGCGCCGCCTATTGTGGTGAACTGACCACCAATATAAAGGGTTTTGCCATTGGAAGAAATCGTGAGAGAATTAACTGAATTATCAGCATTTAGATCAAAAGCGTCGAGTGATCCGCTTGTAGGATCAACTGCAGCAATACGATTTCGAGTGACGCCACCGACTGTGGTAAAAGAGCCGCCCACATAAAGGGTGTTGCCGTCTGGGGAAAAAGCCAAAGCGCGAACTGAACCACCAGAATTTGGATCAAAGCTATTAGCTGCTCCGCTTGTAGGATCAAGAACAGCAATGCGGTTGCGGGTTGCGCCGCCTATTGTGGTGAAAGCGCCACCCGCATAAAGACCGCCGTTATATGGAGAAAAAGCAATAATAGAAACCGTGCTATTAGAATTTGCATCAAAAGCAGTAGTACTGCCAGTAGAAGCATCAACTGCAGCAATGCGGTTTCGAGTGACGCCACCGACTGTGGTAAAAGTACCGCCAAGATAAAGGGTGTTACCATCTGGAGAGAGAGCAATAGTGCTGACTTGACCATTAGAAACATTTGCATTAAAAGCAGTGGTACTGCCAGTAGAAGCATCAACTGCAGCAATGCGGTTTCGAGTGACGCCACCGACCGTAGTAAAGGTACCGCCAATATAAAGAGTATTCGTAGTTGTTGATAGAGCGAGGCCAATGACTGAATTATTTGCATTTGGATTGAAACTTAGATCAAGAGTTCCATCTGAAAGAATATGAGCAACACGGTTGCGAGTTGTGGCGCCGACTGCAGTAAATGAACCTCCGATATACGCACCGCCCGAAGTATCTGGGACAACAAAAAAAACTGATCCGTTGACTACATAGCTTTCAGTATCTGGAGTGGATGAAAAAACAGAAGCAAGATTATAAGATTTGCCGCTAAAAATGTTTTTCCAAGTTTGTTTTGGAACAAAAGCTAAAAGAGAAGTGAGTATTACAAGCGTAGTACAAGTGATTATGAAGTATGAAGTATTTTTTTTCATCTAAGGCAAGTTAATTTGCGCAATATAATCTTAGCAAATTTTGGCCTGAAATCAAACAGTCTAGACTATAAGATCTTCGTTAATCACTCCTTTCTCTATGTGGACCACGCTTGATTTAAAAATCTGACTGTAGCTTCCATCCAAATTCTTCTTTTCTATCTCTAAATAATAGTTTCCCTTTGGAACTAGAATATTATATTTTCCGTCTTTATCAGTGGCTTTTGTGGCTACGGGCATATTAGGCATTCCTTCCTTGAAAACTTTTATTTGAGCGAAAGAAAGCGGAATGTCTGCGGATCTTTCTTTGATTGTTCCTTGTTTCCTACTCTTAAAATATTTGAATATACGAGAGATTATGTAGAGGACGATGATGATTGAGACAATGACGAGAAGGACAATAATGATCATGGTCCAGGTAATGTCTTTTCCTTTTATGAAATTAGTTAATGAGAGAACGCCGTTGCTTAAGGCGGAGAGAGTTTGATTGTAAGTTTGGTTTAGGCCTTCTACTACGTTTAGGGTTGGCTGATTTTGCGCCAAAGGGTTTTCTACGATTGGAGCCGGCGCGGTTGTCGTGGGTTTTTGGACATTCAGAATGACTTTTTCAGAAGGTATTGCTGTTGTTAGCTGATTTTGTTCTTGAGGAGCAGTTGTAGCAACGACATGGGGAGCTTCAAAAAGTGTTGAGCATCCTAAACCGTCATTTATTTTTTTTCTTGTATAATTTCCAAAATTACCAGTTCCCTTAGTAAGGCCGTAAGGATTGATTAATATGTCCACCGCATATTTTTCCTGAAATGAGATTACCGCGCTTGTGGTTTTTGTTCCATAATAATCGGTCTCAGAACCTGCTCTAATAATGCTAAAACCCTGGCCATTCAAAAAGACTTGGAGATCTTTTACGTCAGGGTCTGATGTATAAGGATATAGGTTTTTGGTGAAGCAGAAATTGGAAGGCAAGACGGATTCGGTTTCTGTTGTGGTTGCAATAGTTGCAACTTCTGGACTTGTGATTTCAGTAGTTGTGCCAGATACGGGAATGATAATAGTGGTGGTTGCGACAGTTGTCGTAGATATTATTGCTGTGGATGTTGTTATGATGACTTCTGGCGGTGTTACGAATATGCGTATGCGATTGGGACCAGGATTATTACCGCCGGTTATGATAGGAGCTGAATTTACAGTGAGCATCTGGCAGTTAGATATGCCGCCTCCGGGAGATGGATTGAATACATTGATACAAAAGGAGTTGACCGTCGCTGTAGTAGGCTGTAGCTGGAATGCCGACGATAGATTGCCGGCGGAATCAGACACCGTTAAAGGAACTTGAGATGTCAATGTTATTTTCTGTGATCCAGGTATATCATCATTGAAATATGCTGTCACGCCACCAGATAACTTTGCTTTGATTCTAATTATAATATCGTTGATTGAATCCATATCAGTCCAATCAATGCTTACTCCGTTTATCACAATTGTTCCTGATACAGAAGGACGGACAAGCCAGATGTTCTCATTATTTTCGAATGGGTTTGTCCCGTTATTAGCCGTATGAATTACAGAAGTCATTGCCACTGTTGGATCAAGAGGATCTGCTCCATTATTCATAAATGCCGTGCTCTCCATGAACGTATGTGTACTGGCGGTATTTAGATCGGAAGATGAAATTACAGCAGTCAATTGAGTTGAACTGGCAAATGTTGTTACCCTGTCTGAACCATTGAATTGGACTACAGAAGAGTTTATGAAATTCGCACCATTCACAGTCAAAGTCACCGGAGAACCTCCTACTATTGCCGAGGTTGGGGTAATGCTAGTCGTTATGGGAGCGAGAGCAGGAGTATTATTGATAAGAATAGAAAGACTAGCATCTAAGTCATTAGTTACTGCTAAATCCATGTTTCCATCATGGTTGAAGTCGGCGGCAAAAATTGATGTTGGATCAGATCCAGCAGTAAAATCTGTTGTTGTGCTAAACCTTCCATTTCCGTCGCCAAGGAGAATGGAGACATTGTTATCACCACTGGCACTTTTAGTTAATGCCAAATCCATATTGCCGTCGCGATTGAAGTCGGCGGCAAAAACAAATGTCGGACTAATCCCCACTGGGAAATTTGTTGGTAAGCTAAAAGCTCCATTGCCAGAACCTAAGAGAATAGAAACGTTGTTATCGCTATAATTGGCTACTGCCAAATCCATATTACCGTCGCGATTGAAGTCGGCGGAAAAAATGGAATAAGGAGCAGTTCCTGCAGTAAAATTCGTCTCTGGTGAAAACGTACCATCACCATTACCCAAAAAAACAGATATTGTGTTGCTATTATAATTGGCTACTACCAAATCCATATTGCCGTCGCGATTGAAGTCGGCGGAAAAGACGGATGATGGGCGGAGTCCCACAGTCAAATTTGTCGCTGGCCCAAATCCTCCATTTCCGTCGCCAAGGAGCACAGAGATGTTATTGCTTTTGTAATTAGCCACCGCTAAATCCATATTGCCATCTTTATTGAAGTCGGCGGCAAAAATTGATTGCGGACGAGATCCGACTGGGAAACTTGTTGCTACGCTGAATCCACCGTTTCCATCACCCAGAAAAATAGATATGTTGTCAGTATCATAATTGGCTGTTACCAAATCCATATTACCGTCGCGATTAAAATCGGCGGAAAAGACAGCATCTGGAGCATATCTTGCCGTAAGAGATCTTGGCGCGCCAAACCCTCCATTTCCATCACCCAGAAAAACAGAGACGGCATCATTGCCAGAAACAGCCACCGCTAAATCCATATTACCGTCTTTATTGAAGTCGGCGGAGAAAATAGAAACAGGGCTGTCACCGACATAATAATTCACTGCGAAATTAAAATCAAGAACTGCGGCAAAATTGGGAAATTTGCTGCTAAAAAGTTTTGTCCAAGTTTGCTTCGGAACAAAGATTAAGACGGAAGCAAATATCACTAGTGCCGTGCAAGTAATTATGAAATATGCGGAAGTTACTTTTACCTTTGGCAAATTAATTTGCATAGTATAAGTTTAGCAAATTTAAGCCTAAAATTAAAGGGTATTTTTAAAATATAACAGTAATTAGATATCCTATCGCTGTAACTAATGCCACGCCGCCAACAACCATCGCTACAATGACAGAATCTACGCCCTGTCCTTTTATAAAATCAGTAATTATTTTGAAACCTGAGCTTAAATAAGCCAGAGTCTGATTGTAAGTTTGAGTAGCGCCTGCAACCACATTTGAAATAGAATCATTTATGTTATTCATTACAGGGGCTGGATTATTTTGTTCAGGTTTAGTTTCAGATACTGCAGGATTTTCTTCTGTCGTAGTTGGAGCAACTGCAATTGGTTCAATATTTGGTGTTGTTGTCGGAACTATAACTGGCTGATTTTCTTCTGTCGGAGTCGTTGATGCTGAAGGCATACTGGAAACAACAGGCGAAACTTCAAGCGCAGTCTGACATCCCAAAGAATCATTGGCTTCCTTTCTTGTGGCATTTCCAAAGACGCCGGTTCCAGATGTAAGGCCGAATGGTTCAAGTATGTCTTTGGCATAAAACTCCTGAAATGCAGTGACTGCGTTTACGGTTTCCGTTCCGTAATAATTGTTTTCGGAACCTTTGGCGGTTGAGTTAAAACCGAGATTGTTTAAGAGTTCCTGGAGATACTTTGTGTCTGGATCTGATGTGTAAGGGTGGAGATTTTTGGTGAAGCAGAATCCTGCAGGCAAAGAAGATGTGGCTTCAGTTGTTGGAGTGGAAGTGGAGGAGGGAGTGGTGGTGGGTTCGGTCGAAGTCGATTCTGTGGAAGTGGAAATAATTACTGTTTCCGTCGGAATAATTATTGTGGAGGTAGCTTCGCTTTCTGGCGGTGTTATAAGTACGCTTATATGGCTAGGATTATGGACAGTAAAATTTTTAGGGTTAGATTGGCCGCCGCCGGGAGTTGGGTTTATAACTGTTATAGGAAAAATGCCGGCAGTGCTGAGGTCAGAGGATAAAATCATCGCGCTCAATTCAGTAGAGCTAGAAAAAATTGTCGCCCTATCGGAGCCATTAAATTGAGCTATGGAAGAACCGATAAAATTGGAGCCATTGATTATCAAAGTAAATTGAGGATCATTCACTAGTTTTAAGATTGTATCAATATTTGATATACTAGGAACTGGATTATTCACTATAAAAGTTTGAGAATCAATTGAGGTGCCTCCTCCTGGTGGTGGGTTTGCTACAGTAATGGAAAAAGTCCCCGGAGATGCCAGATCAGAATCTAAAACAACTGCTGTCAATTCAGTAGAGCTAGAAAAAATTGTCGCCCTATCGGAGCCATTAAATTGGATTCTGGAAGAATTATTAAAATTATTACCATTTACAGTTAAAATAAATTGCGAATCACCGACTATTTTTGAATTTGGATTGATACTCGCAATTGATGGTGTTATGTTATTTACAACAAAAGTCTGTGGATTGGATATATTGCCGGTAGCAGGATTCAAAACAGTAATAGAAAAAGTTCCGGGAGCGGTTAAATCTGAAGTTTCGATTACAGATGTCAATTCTGCTGAACTCACAAAAGTTGTGGATTTATTTACACCATTGAGTTGAACTACGGAAGAGGCGGAAAAACCGCTGCCGTCTACGATCATGGTGAATTGGGAATCCCCAACAGTCTTTGAGGTTGGATTTATACTGCTGGTTATCGGTGTAGGATTATTCACAGTAAAAGTCGTGCTGGAAGTGCCGCCGCCTGGAGTTGGATTTGTTACTGTTACAGAATAAGTGCCAGCGGTGTTTAAATCAGCAGATGGAATTACTGCGGTCAATGTAGTTGAGCTGACAAGAGTTGTTGTTTTAGCTAAACCATTGAATCTGACTAGAGAAGAACTGACAAAATTAGCGCCGTTGACCGTCAAAGTAAATTGAGAATCACCTGCTGTTTTTGAAATTGGATCAATACTGGAAATATAAGGGGCAGAATTGTTTACGCTCAAAAAAACAACATTATCAGAAGATGGATTATTTATATACACAGGAAAAGTGCCGGCAGCACTTATATCAGAAGATAAAATCGTCACTTGTAATTGATTCGAGCTAATAAAATTAGTCAGCCGAACTTGCCCATTGAAGCTGACGGTATTAGAACCGGTAAAATTACTACCGTTAATTGTCAAAGTAAATTGAGGATCACCTGCTGTTTTTGTGGATGGACTGATACTGGAGATGTGAGGAACACCGGCCACAAAAAAAGTTTGTGAATTTGAAACTCCCCCGCCAGGAGAAGGATTATAAACTGTAATAGGCCACGCGCCGGCACTGGCAAGATCAGAAGATAAAATTTGCGCAGTTAATTGAGTACTGCTAACAAAAGTAGTGCTCCTTCCCAAACCGTTGAATCTGACGGAAGAGCCATTTACAAAACCAGTGCCGTTAACGGTCATAGTAAAGCCTGCTTGGCCTGCTATTTTTGAAGACGGACTAATGTTTGTTATGACAGGAACAGGATTGGGATTAAACACATTTAAAGTCTTGGCATTAGAACCAGCACCACCTGGATCCGGGTTATATACAATAACATTGTAATTACCCGAAGAGCTTATTGGCGACACTCCTACCAATAATTGAGTTTGGCTTGAAGAATATGGAGTGAAAGAATATGATGTTGGACCGCTTAGTGAGACTTGATAGGGACTATTGCCAGAAGCGCCGGAGAGTCCTGTACCATTTATAGTTAAATTAAATGATTGACCTACCAGCACTGAAGTCGGATTGATACTCGTTATATTTATCGGATAATTGACGCTCAAATATTTTGAATTGGATGAACCAAGAGCACTGGAAACATTTATGGAGAAGCTGCCAAAAGTGCTGAGATCAGAAGTTAGAATAGATGCAATCAATTGGTTTGAACTGACAAAAGTTGTACTTCTATTGGAACCGTTAAATCTGACGGGATAACCGCTGCTGAAATTAGAACCATTTACGGTCAGGCTAAACCCCGGGTCGCCAACTGTTCTTGAGGTTATGCTGAGACTGGTTATAGAAGGAGGATTTAAAGAAAAAGCTAAATTATTAATTTGACCGCTGAAAAGCGCTTTCCAATTTTCTTTTGGGATAAAAAATAAAACAGAAACAAGAATTAAAAACAATACAGAGATAATCGTGAAATACGGAAATCTTGTTTTAAATTTTGGCAGTTTCATCGGGTTAGAAGCAAGTCGCGGCCGCTACCGCTCACTCATCATAATAATGATTCGTAAAAATCAATATTAAATATAATTTTATTCTCCATTATAAGTCTCCCTCTTCTTGTTCTTAAAATATTTGAATATACGAGAGATTATGTAGAGGACGATTATGATTGAGACAATGGCGAGAAGGATAGAGATGATCATGGTCCAGGTAATGTCTTTTCCTTTTATGAAATTAGTTAATGAGAGAACGCTGTTGCTTAAGGCGGAGAGAGTTTGGTTGTAAGTTTGCTTCACGCCTTCTACTATGTTTGAAAATGGGGTTCCTGTTATCATGTTTTGTCCGGCGGGTGCGGGAATTGGATTTTGCTCCAGTGAAGTTGTAGGTGCTGAGGATCCTCCTTTAATTGGAGTTGTAGTTTTTGATCCTGAAATTGTGGTAGAGGTTGTTTTGGTAGATTTTGCAGGGGTTGGAGTTGTTGGTTTTGGATTTGGCTCAACTTTCGGAATGATTGGCTCTGTAGTTGCCGTCGTTGTTGCTACATTTGTTGTAGTGGTTGATGAAGCTGTAGTTGAGGCGGTGGTGGTAGTTGAAACAGATGATGTAAACTGTGAAGCGCTAAAAGCAGAGAGACTGCCATCTTCTGAAAGAGTAAATGTGAAATCTGA